>CAYLHN010000136.1:0-4624 GCA_964383455.1 uncultured Muribaculaceae bacterium
CAAAACAGGTTTGTCCGTTTTTTTTGTTACAATACATTTACAACTTAAATTTTTTTTTGGTATCTAAGTATTTTTTTCGTTATAATATTGTGTACAAAACTTTTAAGGGGTTACACAATAATGAAAAAATATATCACCGCTATTACAATGTTATCGGTCTTAAGTTTATTGGTGATGAGTCAGCCTTTGACTTATGCACAAGAAAGCTCTTGCGGAGCTTCAGGCGGCTGCCCTATATCTGAAATATTAAAATCTACGTCACAGGGGACTATATACGAGATTTTATCTCCTATCGGCGAATCAAGTGTAAAAATGATTAGTCAGGCTCCACGCTTATCTACATTGAATGGTAAAACTATTGCAATTGTCGGCGGAAGTTTTATGGCAAATGTTACGCATCCTGAAATTAAACGGCTTATTTTAAAAAATTATCCAAATGCAAAAGTTATTTTGCTGAATGAAATAGGTTCTGCAGGTCCTTATCCTGCACCTGGTGTAAAGCGTCAGCAGAAGGAAGATTTTGAAAGAAAATTAAAGGAGCGTAAAGTTGATGCAGTTATATCGGGTAATGGCGGCTGTGGTTTGTGCACTCCAAAAGAAGAAGGTTCCTGTATTACTGCTGAATATATAGGTATTCCTTCTGTTATGATAGCCGCTCCGGGGTTTGTTGAGCAAGCTAAATCAACGGCGTTAACGGCAGGTATTCCTGTTCAAAGAGTTGCTGAATACCCGGGTGCTTTTGCTTCTCATACCCGCAGTGAACTTATCAAAAATACTCAAGATGTATTGTGGAAACAAATTGTTGAAGGTTTAACAAAGCCTATTACTCCAAGTGAAATAGCTCAAGCAACAAAAACTTTAAAAACTGATAACAACCAAATAGTATTTTCAGGTACGCTTAATGAAGTTCAGCAATATTTTGAAAATCAGGGCTGGACGGATGGATTACCTATCACTCCGCCAACATTGGAATTAGTTAACGAATTTTTTAAGTATACACCATATTCGAAGGATGCCGTTATAGGTGAAATACCGCCGTCCTACAGAAAAGTTACGGTTCAGCATGTTGCTGTTGTCGGGGCTATGGCAGGATGCCCTCCTGAATATATGCCAATATTAATTGCTTATACAAAGGCAATGATGAATGGTGATTTTAGAAAAACCTTATCGAGTACTCATGCTTGGACTCCGTTTTTATGGATAAATGGCCCTATTGCACGTCAGCTGGGTATAGATGCGGGTCAGGGACAAATTTCATCTCCTAATAACAAGAAAATTGGCAGATTTATAGATTTAGCAATGATAAATTTGGGCGGATATGATGTGAAGAAAAACAGAATGGGTACTTTTGGTTATCTTTCATCCTGGGCAATGTCTGAAGATGAAGAAGCGCTTTCTCGTATAGGCTGGCAGCCATATCATGTTCAAAAAGGGTATAATTTAAATGATAGTGCTATAACCGCGGCTTCATCATTAAATTGGGGTAATAACTTGACCCCTGCAACAAGTGATGCTGATAAAATACTTGAATTAATGGCCTGGGATGTTGTAGAAAAGGAACAATTTGCTCTCGGCGGCGGTACTCCTTTTGTTTATAGAACAATTTTTATAACCGAATATGTTGCAAGAGATTTGGCCGTTAAATATAAAAATAAAGAAGATTTGGAACAAGCTTTGATTAAAACTGCACGAAGACCTTTAGATGAAAGAGCTTATGCAAATTACAATGCAAATCCGGGAAGTTCTTTTGATGGTAAAAATTATTCATTAGAACAGCATAAATCAAAAATAGCAAGAGAAGAAAGTGCTCAGCTTACTTCTACTCCTAAATGGTTATCGTGGACGGGTAAAACTCAAATGCAAACTGTTCCTGTTATGACTTCAGGCAAAACTGCAATCGTAATAACAGGTGATGCAAACAGAAATAAGGTTTTAACTGTTCCCGGCGGAGGCATGGCAACTGTTAAAATTGAATTACCTAATAATTGGGATAGTCTTATGAGTGCAAAAGGATACAAACCTTTAAGTAATTACTATATTAAAAATGAGTCTGTTAAAAATTATGTTTCTTCGACGGATAAACAAAAATCTCAAACATCCAAAATGAATAATTCGCAAGCTTCTCAAAGTCAATATAATAGTAAAAGACCTACAGCAGAACAATATAGGAAGATGCGTCAGCAAAAGTCAGGATTAAATTCAAATTCCAAGAGTAGAGGTACATCTTATGGCAATGAATTAAAAACTTACGGCAACTCTTCGTACCGCGGACGTTCAGGTTCTTATGGAAATTCATCATATGGTAACAGAACATACGGTAATTCGTATTCAAATAAACAAAAACGCCCAAGTGCTGAACAATACCGTAAAATGCGTCAACAAAGCAGTTATTAATTTTATTGTCTGTCTATTTTTTGAATTAATTTTGTGCTTTAATTATGTTGATTGTCAAATAAAAAAGAAGGGATAAATTATGGAAAATAATTGTCTGAATTGTTCAAAAGTCAGAAAAGTTGTTGTAGTGGGCTGTGGCTTTGTAGGTGCAGCTTGTGCTTTTAGTATTATGCAGTCAGGTTTATTTTCTGAAATGGTTCTAATTGATTCAGATAAAGCAAAGGCTGAAGGCGAAGCTTTAGATATTAGCCATGGTATTCCTTTTGCAAAACCTATGAAGATATATGCAGGTGATTATGACGATATAAAAAATGCATCTTTGATTGTTGTTACTGCAGGTGCAAATCAAAAACCGGGCGAAACAAGACTTGATTTAGTTAAGAAAAATATTTCTATATTTAAATCAATTATTCCTGAAATTAAAAACAGAAAATATAATGGAATACTATTAGTAGTGGCTAATCCTGTTGATATACTTACTACTGTTGCAATAAAATTGTCAGGTTTGCAGGAAAATAAAGTTTTAGGCTCGGGAACTGTGCTTGATACTGCAAGATTAAAATACGAGTTGGGTAACCATTTGGATGTCGATTCAAGAAGTATTCATGCGTTTATTATCGGAGAACACGGTGATTCGGAAATTGCTGCGTGGTCAAGTGCTAATGTTTCAGGTATTCCGTTACACAAATTCTGCGAAATGAGGGGACATTTTAACCATGATGAGTCTATGGATAAAATTGCAAATGATGTTAAAAATAGTGCTTATGAAATTATAAGCAGAAAGAAAGCTACATATTATGGTATTGCGATGGCAGTAAAAAGAATTTGTGAAGCAATTATACGAAATGAAAGATCAATTCTTTCTGTTTCTTCGATGATGCATGGTGAGTATGGTATTGAAGGTATATCTTTAAGTATGCCTGCAATTGTCGGCAAAGACGGTGTTGAGACACAAGTTCCTATACAACTGAGTGATGAAGAAATTGCTATGCTTCAGAAATCCGCAAATACGCTAATAGAGGCGTTAAGCCAAAACGAAGTTTAATGTTTTGTTATAGCGATTCCAAAGCTGCTATTTTCATTGTTTGAACATCAGGTTTTTTGCCGGTCCAAATTTCCAGTGCTCTTGCGCCTTGGTGTATAAGCATATCTAATCCGTTAACTGTTTTTAAACCCTGCTCTTGTGCATATTGCAGTAATAATGTCTTTGTTGGATTGTAAATTACATCATATACAATTGCATCTTTATTTAATTTTGCAACATCATATTTTGTAATTGGTGATTGATCCATTGAATTTCCTCGCATACCGACAGGAGTACAGTTTACAAGTATAGATAAATCAGATAAGTCCCTTATCATTTGAATTTGAAAACTGTTAAATTTAATGTTTGGAAAAGATTCTCTCATTGAATTAATCATTTCAGCTGAATTAATAATGTTTCTTGAAAAATAATTAATTTCGCTTATTCCTGACTCTATTAAACCTACAGTTGCAGCTCTTGACGCTCCGCCAGTACCGATAATACCTGCGCTTTTACCCCTTAAATCAGTTCCTTTGGGTAAAGCAGCAGTAAATCCATAAATATCAGTGTTGTAACCTTTAAAGCTTCTGTCATCTAAAATCTTAACCGTGTTTGCACATCCGGCAATGTTTGCACTTTCATCTATTTCATCTAAAAATAGTGAAATAGGTACTTTGAGCGGAATTGTTACATTGAAGCCGTTATAACCATTGATTTTTAAAAATTTCACGCGTTCCACTAGGTTATCAGGAGGTGTTTCCAATATTTCGTATGTTCCTGTAGCACCTATACTTTCAAATCCTGCTTTTTGTATTACAGCAGAAATTGAATGACCTAAAGGGTATCCTATTAAACCTAATTTATACATCTTGAATCTCCTTAGAGTATTTACAAGTTTTTGATGAACATTCTACGAATGTTCCTTTTTTCAAAACTTTTTTTACAAGCAGAGAACCGCAGTCAGGACATTTATCACCTGTTGGTTCGTTCCATAAAACAAAATCGCAATCAGGGTAACGGTTGCATCCGTAGAAAATTTTTCCGTATTTTGATTTTCTTTGTACAATTTCGCCTTCGCCGCATTTAGGACATTTAACCCCTGTTGTTACGATAACACGTTTTCTGTTTTTGCAATCTTGATTTGTACATTCCATATATTTTCCATATGGACCGACTTTAAATATCATATCAGAATTGCATTTTTCA
>CAYLHN010000137.1:0-4621 GCA_964383455.1 uncultured Muribaculaceae bacterium
GAAGTTGAACACGATGAACTGGAAAAAGTAAAAGAAATTGTATCTTACGAAATGCAAAACGCATTAAAAACGGAAGTTCCGTTACCTGTTGATTTAAATTGGGGAGAATCATGGAAAGAATCATAAAATATTTTACGGTATTTGTAATTTTATTGTCAGGAATAAGTGTAAGTGCGGAAGAAATTTCTGCATCTGCACAGAATACATCGCTGACAACACCGCAAATTATATCTTTTGAACAATGTACAAAAAAATATGAAATTCCTGTTGAAAAGCTTTTCTTTTTAACATTATCAAGCATTAATGCTAATAAATTTGTTATAGAAGAAATTCAATCAAGAAACGGGTATATTCTATTTTACGGAGCGAACAGACAATTTTTGGCCTCTGTTCACAGAGTAGATTCAAATTCATCAATCCTTAAAATTGTTCCCGCAAACAACAACTACTATTTTCCGCTCGGAATTATAACAAATGTACAAAAATACATTGATTTGAATTTAACAACAAAAATTGAAGAACTTAATAAAAACTAATTTTTATGACTTTGTTCGTCTTGTTTGATAAAATTGCATATTTCTTCAAGACGCTTATCTTCCATAGCATCAATTAATTCAGAAACATCCTTAATTTTATTCAGTGCAAATCCTGTTTCTGCAAGCAAAACACAATCGTTGCAAAGTCTGTATTCGCCGTATTGAATAGAGCCTGCATAAGATTTTGATTGCCCGCAGCAAGAGCAGTCAAACATTTCATATTCAAGTTCAGGACGTTCTTCCAAGTCATCTAATCGCATTTGCTCAACAACTTGCTGCATTTCTTCAATTATTTCTTCTTTACTTTTCATTTTTTTCTCTCTTATTTTTTATTTGTAAAAGTGCTGTATATGAAGGCAAAATTGTTATTTTTTCATCTTTATTATCAGAAGAAGAAATTTGTTTTATAGCTTCAAAAAGATTTTGTTCAATATGAATTTTATCAGACGGAACACCTGCATATTTAAGCCGTAAAGCCATATCTTTTGCCCTTATACCAGAAGTTATTATCGTATTTTTAGCATTTTTTAAAAGTTCAAATTCTGCATCCCAAAGCCAAGAAACATCCCGTCCGTCCGCAAAATTATCGTTTATTGCAATAAGTATTCTCGAATTTAAATCAACAGTTTTTAAAACTTCGCTTGCCCCCGCAGGATTTTTTATAAGCTGAATAATTGTTTTATGACCATTAATTTCTGTTTTTTCAGCACGTCCAAACATTGCTTTATAAGTTTTTAAAGCACTTTGAATTTGTTCTTGAGAAAAACCTGATTCCATTGCCATTGTTATAGCTGCCAAAACGTTATACGCATTATACAAACCTATTGTATCGGTTGTATACTTTGTAATTTCACCATTATGACTTACAACTAACTCTATATATTCATCATAAATTTTAGCATCTGCAGTATAATCGCATTGTGGTCGTTTATAACCGCAAGTGCAATAATAATGACCTTGCTGTGCGAAAAATCTTTTGGAATACTCTAAAGGTTTCCCGCAAATACAATTAAACATTTCAGCAGGAGCATTAGATACAGATTTTGAATTTACATATTCAATGTTTTCAAAACCGTAATATATTTTCTTATTTTCTTTTCCCAAATTTGAAACAAGCGGATCATCTGCATTCAAAATCAAAGTTAAATTTTTATTTTTATCTATTGCAGATTGAATTTTTTTTGCGGTAGTATCTAATTCACCGTATCTGTCAAGTTGATCTCTAAAAAGATTTGTTACAACAAGATAATCCAAAGTCATATAATCATAAAGTTTTGACAAATATGCTTCGTCGGATTCTAACACACAATTATCGTACCTTTTTCCGGGTACGACTTTTGTTGCAAAAACATTTGCAATTCCGGTTAACATATTTGCACCCTGCGCATTATGAATTATTTTTTTACCGTTACTTTCGAGAATTTGAGCAATAAGTCCTGATGTCGTAGTTTTTCCGTTTGTACCTGTTACGCTTATTTTTTTGCCTGTTATATATTTAGAACAATAATTTAAAAAGTCAGGATTAAATTTAAGCGTAAACATTCCGACGAAAGAAGTACCGCCGGAACGGCCTATTAGTCTAATAATCGAAGAAAGTATTCTTGCCGTAAATATTGAAAAATAAAATTTTATTCTTTTCATAAATAATCTTTTTAGGTATTTATTTTTTATTTGTTTCGTTTATAATAAAATATAATAATACAAAATAAGAAATTAAGAAATGTTGTATCTGTTTGTAATATTTTTTATACTTGAACTAATTGTAGTATCTATGCTTTGCTTCGGCATATATGTATTAGATAAGAAAGTTTTAGCGTTGTCTGAAAAAATAAAAGTTAACAGACATACATTAAAATTCAAATTAAGAGTTTTGTATGATACGGCAAATCGCTGTAAACTGTGGATAAAATGTCAAAAACGAAACATTGAAGAACAACAAAGAAAATTCTTCAGGAAAATAATAAAATCTCTATTAATTGGACTAGCCTTATTTATTTTCCAAAAAACCAAATTCAAAAACAAAATATTGTTCATAGAATTGTTACTAATTCTATATGATACACTCAGGGCGGATTGCAGAATTTAACATTATGTGTTTTAATCAAATGTGTAAAATCAATAAATTTGAAAGTTGAGGTATATTATGTGTAAAGACAATGATTCTTTAGGATTCGGAATAGGTATTTTAATAGGGGTTGTAGGCGGTATTACTGCAGGTATTTTATTAGCTCCTAAAAAAGGCGAAGACTCAAGAAAAGAAATTAAAGACGCTATAGAAAATCTTGTGGAAAATCAATGTCCAAAGGTTCAAGCAGCTAAAAAAAGAGCGATTGATGCAATTGATGTAGTAAAATACAAAATTGAAAATCAAATTAAAAAAATTAAAAATGCAGCTAAATCAGAAAAAATGGAAAAAGCTAAAGAATTAGAGGGTGCGAACTCAGAATACGATATTAATCAATAATAAAAAGGATAAAAATTATGGAAACATCTCAAGTACTT
Source organism: uncultured Muribaculaceae bacterium (assembly GCA_964383455.1). Taxonomy (GTDB): domain Bacteria; phylum Cyanobacteriota; class Vampirovibrionia; order Gastranaerophilales; family Gastranaerophilaceae; genus UBA6984. The sequence goes on from CAYLHN010000137.1 coordinate 3,039, forward strand.
TTAAACAACGGATTAGCATTTCTTGCAATAGCATCAGGCATAATGTTTGTTGTTGTCGGCGGATTTCTTATCAAACTCTTGATTGATATGTCAAAACTTGCAAAAAATGTTGATGAAACAACATCAGTTGTACGCAATGAATTAAAACCGACATTAAGAGAATTGAACGAATCACTTCACACTTTAAATGATTTTATGAAAACAACAGACAAAGGAATTGTTCGTGTAAGAGGTGCAATGGAAGATGCATTCGGTGCAAGCGCAGCAACATTCTCTAAATTGAAATTCTTATCAGGTTCACTTATTGCAGGACTTTATAAAGGATTTTCAACAGTAATGAAGATGTTTAAAAAATAAACCGCCCAAATGGGTAATGTATTCAGAATAATATAGTTTAGAATGTAAATAGTAAAGGAGATATTAATTATGTCAGTAGGAAAATTTTTAGTAGGATTCACAATCGGTGCAGCTTTAGGCGCAGTTACAGGTATCTTGTTAGCTCCAAAATCAGGTGAAGAAACAAGAGAAATGTTAGCGGATACAGCTAAAGATATTATGCACAAAACAGACGAAAAAGTTAAAGATATTCAAGACAAAGCTGAAGCTGTAGTTTCAGAATTACAAAAAAAGGGTGACGAAATTGTTGGTAATATCCAAAACTTTATTAATGAAAAAAAAGAAAAATTTGGTCATTCTGAAAACTAAATTTAAATGTGCAAAAAATTGCACATAACTAAAAACTAAATAGCAAATTTAACACAAAGAGGATGACAAGTCATCCTCTTTTATTTATGTTTTTTAAATATTTTAATGACAAGATGTGTTGTTTACACCGTCAAGAATGATTGATGAATTATCGTTACATTTGCCTTCTTCATCAGCTTTTAGATAGTCGAGATTACCATATTCAAACACCCAATATGTACATTCCCAATCATCTTTGTTTGACATACAATTCAAAGCTTCTGTTTCCGGATCATGATCATCTTTTGGAACAATAATACCTGTTGAATCGGATAACATAAGCCTAAAAACATCTTCACCGCTTTTATTTTTACCTTTATTAGGACCATCAATATCTACATAAATTTCATTTGAACATATATCATTATAAATACTTTGAGATGCATCACATTTTGGCCAATCGCCGGACAGTGAAAACGTAATACCATCAGCAAGTTGATGTGTTATAGAATAAGAACCAAAATCTCCTACTCTAAACTCATCACAACTTTTATAATTTATATCATCTTCATCATCTGAAGATTCATCACAAGATTTAGTTATCTTTAAAAATTCACCAACACGTTTCATATAACAAGATTCAAAAGTAAGATAATTACTTTGACAATTTGTCCAAGTTGATATGGGCCCGTATGTTGCAACAGCCCTATCAGTAGCTTCATTAAGCATAGAATAAGCTTTCATAAATCTTGTAACTTTTTCTTTGTCACCTGTGGCATGGTTTAAATTAGGCAATGTCAACGCCGCAACAACTCCGATTATGCCGATTACAATGAGGGTTTCGGCAAGGGTAAAAGCTGTTTGAGTGAGTCGTGAGTGGTGAGTTGTGAATAGACCGT
>CAYLHN010000138.1:0-4585 GCA_964383455.1 uncultured Muribaculaceae bacterium
AAAAGTTTAGTTAGTGTGAATTTTAACCTCTCAGTGATGAGAGGTTTTTATTTTACATTTGCGTGGTATTATTTATTTATGAAAAAAATTGTTTTAGCCTCCGGTTCGCCGAGAAGAAAAGAGATATTTAAAACTTTAGATATAGATTTTGAAGTTATACCTTCAAGTTATGAAGAAAAATTAGAAAATAACGTATTTAGCTATCAAAAAATAGAAAATTTGGCATATAACAAAGCTTTATTTGTTGCAAAAACCATAAAAGAGGATGCTTTGGTGGTTGGTGCAGATACTGTTGTTGTTTTGAATAATAATATTTTAGGTAAACCTAAAGATAAAACTGATGCATTTAATATGTTAAAATCTCTTTCAGGCAAAGAACATTTTGTTGTAACTTCGATTTGTGTTTTAGAAACTCCATCATTAAGAAAAAAAATAAATTCGACAACAAGTTATGTAGAATTTGAAATTTTGTCAGATGATATGATAAATTCTTATATAGACAAATTTAAACCTTTTGATAAGGCGGGTGCTTATGGAATACAAGAACTGCCGCAAGGTTTTATTAAAAACGTGGGCGGCAGTTTTGAAAATATAATAGGTTTATGTCCAAAATCTCTTGAAAAAATTTTGGCAGTATTTAAGCGCTAGCCATTTCCGGTGCTGTTGCACTTAACGCAATTCTTCTATCTTGAGGATTAAATTTTACAACATAAGTTTTAATTTTATCTCCAACTTTAGGAATTACATTATTTTCATTTTCATAAGCAGACAATTCTGCTTGCGGCATTAAAGCTTCAACTCCGGGATAAATTTCAACGAAAGCGCCGAATGCTTTTATTCTGGTTATTGTACCTTCTCTCAATTCACCTTCTTTGATTGCTTTTTCTGCTTCAATCCAAGGGTCTTCTTCAAGACTTTTTAAACTTAAAGAAATTCTATGCTTGTCGTGGTCAATACTGATAACTTCAACTTCGATTTTTTCTCCTACTTTTAATAAGTCAGACGGATGGTCAATCCATTTCCAAGATATTTGAGATAGCGGTAAAAGTCCGTCAACACCGCCAATATCTACAAATGCACCAAAATCTGTTATTCTTACAATATCACCTTTTAAAACTTGTCCTACTTCAATTTGAGCAAATACATTTGCTTTTTCTTCTTCTGAGGTTTCTGTATATACTTTTTTATTAGAAAGTATAAAGCTGCTTTGTTGTGTGTCAAGTGTTAAAATTTTAAGTTCAAGCTTTTCACCTACGGTAAAATCTTGTTCTTTTGCTCTTAATTGGCTTGATGGAACAAAACCTTTAACACCCATAATATCAACAATTAAGCCGCCTTTGACAATTGTTGTGATTTCGCCTAAAATAGTTTCGTTTGCTTCTTTTAATTTTTCAAGTTCTTTCCAAGAGTAAGCAAGTTGAACTTTAAGGCTTGAAAGCATCATTTTTCCGTCTAAATCTTCGTCAGAAATGATTAAAAATTCATAAGTTTTACCTTTTTCCAGAACAGACTCGATAGAAATAGATCTATCACTTACAGCTTCTCTTGTCGGTACGCTTGCAGAAGTTTTTGCACCAATGTCAACAATAGCTCCTTCTGAATCATAACCGCAAACTGTACCTTGTACTAAATCACCTTTTTTAAAATTGTAATCGTATGAACCCAACAAGGATTCAAACTCTTCATCAGAATAGTTTTGTTTGTCCATATTTTCTCCGTGTACTCTAAAAGACCATTACAAAATTATTATAAAACAAAGATTTTTAAAATACGAGTGTGTAGTTTAAAATTATTTACAATTTATTTTTTGTATAAATTAGTTTATATCTATAACAGTAACTCCGTCACCGCCTTCTGACGTTTCACCCGGTCTGAATTTAGCCACATAAGGTGATGTCGATATGTAGTCTCTTAAAGATGATTTTAGTGCACCTGTACCGTGTCCGTGGATTATATAAACAGGAGTAAGATTTGAAACGCTTGCTTTGTCAAGGTAGATTTCTAATTCTTCAAGAGCTTCTTCTGTTCTGAATCCTCTTAAATCTAATTTGTTTGATAAATCAATACGTTTCAATTCGAAATTTTTGATAGGTTGAAGTTTTAATTGCGGTTTTCCTGTTAATGATGAGTCTAATTTTGCAATTCTGTCTTTGTTTATTTTTGTATTAATTTGACCCATTTGTACTGTTAAAGTGTCATTTTTGTCAGGCAGCGTAATAATTTTAACAGGTTGATTTAAATCTTTTATCATGACAGTATCGCCAATTTTCACATTTTGCCAGTTTATTTCGTCATAAGATTGTTTATCCATTGTATCATGGACTTTGTTTTTTAAATCTTTTTCTATGTTTGATAATCTTATGTATGATTGCTGAGCAGATTTATCAGAAGTATCATTTTTAAGTTCGTTTAAAATGTTTTTAATTTCTTTTCTTACGTTATCAAATTCATCTGAAAAACGTTTTTCAATTGTTTTTATTGTTTTTCTTTTGTTTCGTTTTAAATCTGCAAGTTTAATTTCATAATCTTCTTTTATTTTTTGTGTAATAGCTTTTATAGCTTCTGTATCTTGAAGATTTTTAGATAGTTTTTGCTGTGTTTCTTGTAATTTTTCAATAACAATTGCTGAAGAATCTTGCTGGTTTTTTAAATTTGATTTTGCAAGTTCTATTAATTCGGTATCCAATCCTAAGTTTTTTGCTATAAAAATTGCATTACTTGCCCCCGGAACACCGATTGTAAGTTTGTATGTCGGCTGAAGAGTTTCTTTGTTAAATTCAACACATGCGTTTTTGAAATTAGGATTTGAATATTCTAATGTTTTTAACTCACCAAAATGGGTTGTAGTTACACAAATAGCTTTTTTATTTACTAAATCTTTTAATATAACCTCTGCAAGCGCAGAACCTTCTTGAGGATCTGTTCCCGCACAAATTTCATCTAACAAAACCAAAGTTTCTTTATCAGCTATTTCTAATATGTTAATTATATTGTTCATATGTGAAGAAAATGTTGAAAGATTTTGGGTTAAATCTTGTTCGTCGCCAATATCTGCAAGAACTTTTTCAAACGGATATATTTTTGCACTTATGCAAGGTAAAAACATTCCTGCTCTTGCCATAAGCGTAAATAAACCGATAGTTTTTAAAGTTACGGTTTTTCCACCTGTATTCGAACCTGTTATAATTACTGATTTATAATGTTTGCCTATTGAAAAATCATTTGCAACTATATTTGGAACCCTTGAAATTAAAAGCGGGTGCTTTATTCCGCATAAATCAATTATTCTTTCATTCGTTAATTCAGGTTCTTCTGCATTTAACTTTATTGCATATCTTGCTTTAGCATAATGAAAATCAAGTAAAGCAAGTAATTCTTCATTTGTTTTTAAATCGTGATAATAAGTTTTAATTTTTCTTGTTAAATCTGTTAATATGTTTATTTTTTCTTTATTAATATTAGCGTAAATTTTGCGTATTTTATTATTTAAAGAAACAAGTTCAATAGGTTCAATGTATGCAGTTTTATTTGTTGCAGAAACATCGTGTATAATTCCTGATATTTTATTTTTTACACCGGATAATATCGGAAATACTATTCTTTCATCTCTGATAGTATAAATCGGCTCTTGTAAATATTGAGTAAACTGACTTGATGCAAGTAATTCACTAGTTTTTGATTTAATTTCAAGTTCTGCATTTTTTAATGAAGAATATAAATCTGCCAAAACTATTGAGGCATCTTTTTTTAAATTGTCTGTGTTATCAAATTTATCAAAAATTTCGTCTTCCAAAGTTTTATTTGTGGTAATGTCAGAGGCAATATTATTTAGAATGCTTTCAGTATTGGAATGTTCTTTGAAAAAATTTTTAACATATCTAGCCGAACGTAAACTTTTAGCAAGACTTACAAGCTCTTTTTCGCTTATATAACTTTGTTTTAAATTAATTTCGGATAAATCGGTTAAATGTTCAATCGGTAATTCTAAGAGATTATCAATAAGTTTTTTAGCCTCTCGTGTACATTGAAGATTTTCTTTTATCTTACCAAAATCGGTTTCGGGTAAAAGTCTTAAGCACAAATGTTTACTTTGTGTTGTTCTTGCAAATTCGGATAATTTTGTCAAAATTTTATCGTATTCAAGAGTTTTTAAGCTTTTTTCAGTGATATTCATAATTAAATATTTTAAAACAAATAACTTTGTTATACAAGTTGTACATGCCCAAATAGTTCAAGAACCTCGTCAGTACTGCAAAGGCAATTTTGAGGATTTTCGGTAGAGTGGAGTCGAACGCAGTGAGCGGAACTCGTAAGAGCAAACAGCCTGAGTGAGTGCTAATTTGCGATAGCAAATTAAAACGAAATAAAAAGGCTGTGCGTACCCGAATAATCCGAAACCAGCATGAATACTGCAAAGGCAATTTTTAAACTAAAAAATACTTTATATAAATACAATAGAATATATTAATCATGTTTCTTGGCGTATGCACAAAAGTGCATTAATGTATATTGTTAAGAAATGTTAACTTACATGTGAGAAAAAAAGCAATTATTTTGTCTTGAAAAACTTTATATAAGTACGAGA
>CAYLHN010000139.1:0-4497 GCA_964383455.1 uncultured Muribaculaceae bacterium
CCTCCCCCGTCGGGGGAGGGTTAGGGAGAGGGGACAACTTCCTAAGACATCTGTTTACCGTTCACAGTTCACGGTTCACCAAAGCAGCGTTCACTCTTGCTGAGACTTTAATCGTCATTGGCATAATAGGTGTTGTTGCAGCGTTGACTCTGCCAAACTTAAACCACGCAACAGGCGATAAAGAAACCGTAACTAAATATAAAAAACTATACTCAGGCTTGACTGATGCTTTTGATAGAGCTGTTGTGATTTATGGACCAGTAGATGAGTGGTTTAAAAATGCTGAAACAACACAAGAGAAGTCAAAAATATTTGGTGAAAGAATAGCAGAGTTTATGAAAATTTCAAAAACTTGTGGTTTTTCAAAAGGTTGTTTTTCAGAAAATAAAATACGCGATATATATGGTAGTGAAGAGGCGTTTATTGATTATGGCAACAGTAATTATGCGTATAGTTATCAATTAGTTGGCGGCGTATCGCTTGCTTTTTGTGGTGACATACATCAAGAATCACGTGGAAAATTATCAATTGATGTTGACCTTGATGGTCCAAACAAAGGTAAAAATCAAAAAGGTTTAGATAGATTTATTTTTGAAATCGATTCAAAAGATAATTTGGTACCTTTTATATATACAAATGAACAGCTCACGGGTAATTTGTGTACTTCTTATGATACTGGTATGTGGATTTTAACAAACGACAATATTGACTATTTGAAGTGTTTTAGTGATTTAAATTGGGAAACACAAACAAGTTGTAAATAAAAGTTGTAGGGTGCAATTTTTGCACCTTTTATTTTGGTTTGTATTATGTCATTTTAATGCACAAAAATTTAATTATTTTGTGTGGACAATTTCTGTTCAGTGTTTTGTAATTCAGGATGAATAGGAAGTTTAAATCCGAAAGTTGAGCCTTCGCCAAGTTTTGAGTGTACAAATACTTTGCCGTTGTGGTGTTTTTCAATCGATATTTTAACAAGGTGCAGGCCTAGTCCTGTACCTTTTATTGTATGGGTTTGATTTTCTACTCTGAAAAATCTGTCAAAAACTTTTTGTTGATATTCTTCCGCTATACCTTGTCCTTGGTCTTCAACTGTTACCTGAAGATAATCGCCTGTTGTTTCGGCTTTAATTTTTATTTTTGTATTATCAGGTGAATATTTTATTGCATTTGAAACAAGATTTGCAATTACTCGTCTGATACTTTCTTTGTTAAATGGAATTTGCGGTAAATCAGATTCTTTCATTACTGAAATAGATAATTTGTGTTCTTCCGCCACAAGTTTCATTTCATCGACAACATCTTCAATAACAGGCATAATATCCTGAATTTCTTTTTCAATGTTAATATTTTGTGATTCGTATCTTGAAAAATCCAGTATGTCATTTACCATACGGTTTAATCGTATTATTTCCTGATTCATTACGCCTATAAATTCTTTTTGAGTATCAAAATCAAAGTCGTTTCCGTAATTATATAATGTGTCAATGTAACTTCTAAGTACTGTTACAGGGGTTCTCAATTCGTGAGAAACATTTGATATAAAGTGAGAACGGAGTTTATCTGTTTCTGCTTCTTTTGTCATATTAATTAGAACGATTATATAGCCAACGTATTCATTATTAAGCGTATACATTGGAGAAATAATTGATTTTAATACGCAATTGCCTGCTTCAATTTTAAATTCAACAGGTTTTTGTTCTTCGCCGTTTGCAGTATTTTTGTATTCTTCAATCTTATCTTTAAAGCACATTTCTCCGTTTTGGTCGCAGTACTGATCAATTTTTGTTGTTAATATTTCGTCTTCTTTAACGTCAAGAAGTTTTTGAGCCGGTTCGTTAATTAAAATAACGTTGTCATAGTTGTCACAAACAACAACACCGTTTGCAATACATGCAAGTACTGCTTCAAGTTTGTCTTTTTCAAGCATAAGTTGTTCAAGATTTTGCTCATCATATTGGTGCAGTTTTACTGACATATTGTTAAATTCATCAAGTAAGTGTTTTACTTCTTTGCTCATTCCTTGTGATTCAACCTGAATACCAAATGTTCCGGATGATATCTTTCTAACACCTTCTTGTAAGAGTAAAAGCTCTTTTTTAGAAAGGTAAGTATGAATTATTAAAACCAAAACAATCAGTCCCCAAGTTAGTCCAAACAACAATAGCAAAGATTTAGTTATGGTATTTGTGGCTTCTGAAATTATTTCTTCAGATAATCCTACAATTGTAGAGCCTATAACTTTTGATTCTGTTGTTGTCTTAATAGTCATTGGGGAACTTGCAACAATCTTTGATGTTTCTGCTTTTTTCGAAAAATCATTTTTACTTGAATAAATTGTTTTCGAGTTGTTGTCTTTGAATTCTATAAATGCAATATCTTCGTTGTTGTTTAGTAAAGACAAACTGTGTGAGCGAAGTGTTTCAAATTTTTCTTCTTCAGATATATCTTTTATAATTTCAGATGCTTCTATTGCAAGAGTGTTTGAAATTACCTGAGCAAAATTTTTATAACCGTTATTTAATTCTGATTTTGTTTTATTTATTGCAAAACAAGTCAAACACAACATAACTATTGTTGTTGATAGCAATCCAAAAATTATGAGACGATTTTGTGTCGTTAAACCCTTAATCCCATTCATATTAAGATTATATCATGCAGAAATTTTGTGAGCAAATAAACTTTTACAATGCGATAACTTCAACATTATCCAAGTTTATACGTTGTCTTGCTTGCCAAAGGTCGTATTGTTGCTGCATATTTAACCAAAATTCAGGAGAGGTTTGAAAAGCTTTAGCCAGTTTCAAAGCCATTTCCGCATTTATGCCGTTTTTACAATTTACCAATTCGGAAGCTGTTACTCTGGATACACCTAATTTTAGAGCAAAAGCAGTAACTGACAATTTATAATCAGGTAAATATAAGTCTTTTATTATTGAACCAGGATGCGGTGGGTTAAACATTACCATATAATATCCTTTCGTTTAGTGATAGTCAATGTAATCAAGAATGTATACGTTTTGTGTATCATCATTAAATTCAAATGTTAATCTCCAATTTGCCTGTACTGTTATTGAATATAAGTTTTGCATTTTGCCTTGAAGTTTGTGTAATCTTAAAAAAGGTGCTTTTAAATCTTCGGTTGATGTCATTGCATCCAAAATCATCAACAACTGTTTAAGTTTTATTTTGTGTTTTCCTTGAATACCTTTTGTCGAACCATTTTTGTAAAAATTTTCCAAGCCTTTATGTTTGAATGATTTTATCATACTAATATTATAAACCATTGGTTTACATTTGTCAAGTGTGTAAATTAGTGTCTATTCAACTGTTGCAATCGGTTCGTCGTCGTCAGCAATACCTTTATCAACCTCTAATATCTGAGCAAGGGTTTTTGCATCGCCTTTTAATTTAAAGTATTCAGCAAATTTAGGAGTTGTCTTTATATTAAACGAGCGTCCGTTTTTATCTTTGTGACGTGAGATTAAACCCATGTCTAAAAGTTCCTTAACGTGTTCGTAAGCGTTTGCGCCTCTGATTTCTTTTAAGTATGATTGACGGATAGGTTCTTTTAGTGCAATTACCGTAAGAGTCTTTAGTGCAGCAGGTTTCAAGTCAACAGGACATAATTTTTCAACAATATCCATGTGTTCTGATTTGACCTGAAGAATGTAACCGTTCTCATCATCAATTTCCAGAGCGCCTTCTCTGGATGAATAATCCATGATTAACTCTAGCATAGCCTCTTCTATGCTGTCAGAATCTGTTTCAAGTATTTCTGCAATTTCTTCTGTTTGAAGTGATTTTCAGTTCGTAAACAGTACTGCTTCAATTCTTGCTTTAAGTTGTTCCATTAGCTTTTACCACATATAAATCTGAATAAAATTCTTCTTGTTCCAAATCACATTTTCCTTCTGCGGTCAAAAACAATAGTGCGATGTATGCTGAAATTTTACTCATACCGATAGAAATAAGTTCTTTTAGTTCAACTTTTTCGTTTTTATTAAATATTTTTTCCAATTTTGCTTGAATAGTTTTTACTGAATTTTCGATAAATTCTTCGTGAGCTAAGTTTACAATATCATCCGCAGTTAAATTAGCGTAAGAACGAATTCTTCTTTGTGCACGTTCCTGTTGATTTTTTAGTGATTGCTTACGTTCTAATTTTTCATAGAATTCTAACTGTCTAATCAAATCTTTCAATGTAACAGTACGATTTCTATTTACTTTTACGCTCGTTCTTCTTTGCAAAACTTCGCTGAATGAAATTACATTATTTTTAGGCGGCTCATAGTTTTCTATTATTTCGTCGTCAAGTATTTCGTAATCATCGTCCTGTTGTTCTTCAAAATCAAGTATATCGTTTCCTTCAAGAACGTTTGATTTTAAACGTAGTAAAATTGATGCGAACAACAATGTTTTACTTGTTGCTCTGAGATTTTGAGCTTTTATTTCAAATAAATGTGATAAATATTTGTCTGTAAAATCAATAATATC
>CAYLHN010000140.1:0-4470 GCA_964383455.1 uncultured Muribaculaceae bacterium
CATTTGTTGAGGGTCATTTTTGTAACGCTCTTGAATAGCTTTCATTTTAGGCTGTAACAATTGCATTGTGCGCATTGAGCGTTGTTGAGAAACCCCTAATGGCCACATTGCAAGTCTTACAAACACAGTAAGTAAAATAATTCCTACACCAAAACCGCCAAAAACAGATAGCGATTTTAATATTTCAATAGTAATTGTTATAAAATCCATGATTTATATCCTTAATCTGTTGTAAATCTAAAAAAAGAACCGTCTTTTGGACGGCTCTTTCCTAAATGGTCGGGATGACACGGTTCGAACGTGCGACCCCTTCGTCCCAAGCGAAGTGCGCTACCAGCTGCGCTACATCCCGTCATGTGTTATTTAATTGTCAAGTCTTGCGGGAACGCTTGACGGTAGCTTTGCGCTACCACCTCCACCGCAACAATTATTAATTGTTGCTCTCGGAGTCCTTGCTACATCCCGTCATGTGTTATTTAATTGTCAAGTCTTACGGAACGCTTGACGGTAGCTTTGCGCTACCACTTCCACCGCAACAATTCTAATTGTTGCTCTCGGAGTCCTTGCTACATCCGTCGCTATTTCCGTAACTCAATTTTATAATAAAGAAATTTTTTCGTCAAGCGTTATTCTTTTATTACTTCAATTTCTTCATAATCGGTTAAATAAGGCATATGTTCTTTTGTTATAATTTCACCAGGTAGTAGTATTGCAATTCCCGGCGGACATTCTGCTATTACTTCTCCTGATACCCTGCCTATTGCGTTTTTCTTTTTTATTATTTCCTTTTCCATGTAAAATGCATCTCTCAAATGATATTTTATTTGAGGAATAAGCATTGGCATGTGTTTTTTATTTTCGAGATGGTAAATATCTGAGTAGTCTGTTTGAGTTATTTTTTCTAAACAGTTTGCAAGATATTTTATTTCCGAACGCTTATTGCCAAGGTTTACAAGCATTAATGCTCCGATATCAGACGCACTTTCAACTTCTATATTAAAATCTATTTCCAAAATTGATTCTAATCTTTTTCCTGAAAGACCATCAATTTTTATAAATACTTTTGTAATATCTGTTTTAAAACCAAAATCTGCTTTTAATTGATGAATGTTTTTCATTTTATCAATTCTTTTTCGAAGATATTTTGCATTTTTAATCGCTCGTTCAATTTGTTTTTGCCCATATTCGCTTGTAAGATTAGCTCTTGCGGCATCAAGACTTGCAAGTAAAATCAAAGACGGGCTTGTTGTATGCAATAATTTTAATGCTCTTTCTACTTTTTCAATGCTAATTTTAGAATCTTTTGCAATGTGCAGCATTGAACTTTGGCTCATACTTCCGCCGGTTTTGTGTAATGAATGAACAACAGCATCAGCGCCAAGCTGTAGTGCTGATGTTGGTAATGAATCGTTGAAATTCCATAAACTTCCGTGAGCTTCGTCAACAATTAGCGGAACATTATATCTTTTACAAATTTCAGCAATAGTTTTTATGTCTGATACAACACCTTCATAAGTAGGATTTGTTATCCATACTGCACCGACATTTTTTGTTGTTTTTAGTATTTTTTCAATATTTTCAGGTCTGATACTTCCCCACAAACCCCATTCCTCTAATTTTTCAGGGATAAGCCAAACAGGTTCTGCTCCTGAAATTATCATACCTGTTAATAGTGAGCGGTGGCAATTCCTGTTTGTAATAATTTTTTGTCCCTTTTTTGTAATCCCCATTGCTATTGCAAGATTACCAATGGTTGAACCGTTCAATAAAAAGAACGTCCTTTGTGCGCCAAATGCTTCTGCCGCAAGTTTTTCCGCTTGGGCGATTGCACCTGTAGGCGGATTTAGCGTTCCTAAATTATCAAATTCATCGGTTGTATCAACTTTTAGAGCTTTAGTTCCGATTAAATTTTTAAAATCTTTTAATGTTCCGCTGCCTCTGGTGTGTCCGGGAATATGAAATTGATATGACGGATTGTCATAAGCTTTTTGTAATGCTTCAACAATCGGTGCTTGTATTTTATTTTTTGTTTTATTTTTTTCTTTTTTATTTTTTTTCATTTATATTTCCTTTTATTGAAGAATATTACAAAAAAATTATTTTAAATACAACATGTTTTGTGCAATAATGTAATTAAAATGAAAAAGATTTCGATTTTAGGTCTTATATGTTTGCTTTTTTTTGCTTTGCCGAGTTTTGCAGAGGAAGAAATTTATCTTGCCATAGAAGATGTAGAACCGTCATTTACTGAAAAATTAATTGAAAATACTAATGAAGAAAAAAATACTGAAACCTTGCCTGCAAATTTAGAGGAAAATTTTGTCCCTGAATTATATGCAAATGAAGAAGCTCAGCCACTTGCCGGTGAAGTTGAATATGACATAATGTATAATACGGAATCGATTTTTTCAAAATATAAAACTTTTGAATTTGATAAAGGTCCTATTGAGAAAGTTGAACCATATTTTGCATATCAAGGACAATTTTCATTTAATTTTTTAGATACAAAGTATAGTACGAAATTTATTGAACCTACTGCAGAACTTGGTTTTATTGGTAAATTTCGAGAACAGCCGATTGAGTATAAATTTTTAATTAACTTTATTCCAAATGAAGGTTCAAGTTATCTTCAATCAATGTTTAAAGATGATTTTATAACTTTAAAATACATACCACACAATGATATTACAATTGGTAGTTTTAGAACTCCAATTGGCGTAGAGGGCGGTACAAGCGGATATACGATTCCATTTATCGCTCGTTCACAGATTTCAAGAAATTTTGGTTCAGTGCGCGGTGTTGGGGTAAAAGTTGCAGGCGATTATAGTCTTGTAGAATATAACTTAGGTATGACAAGCTCAGGCAGACAGTGGAAAAATATGTTTAGAGGTGCGGAATTTAACGGCTGGGTTAATTTTAAACCTCTCGGTAAAACTGACGGAAAATACGGAGTCTTAAAAATTGGCGGCGGGCTTAATGCAGGTCATAGAGAATTTGATTATAATGTTGTAGGAGCTTACTTATCTTATAAATATAAAAAATTCGCAATTGAAAGTGAATATGCTGTTTCTCATGGCTCAAACGGATTGGCAGGACTGACAAGAAACCGTGCACAGGGGTTATATACAACATTGTCTTACAATGTAACAAAAAAATTACAAGTTCTGGCGCGATATGATGTTTTCAATAGTGATATGACTAAATCAGGACGCAGAGATACAGAGTATACTGCGGGTATAAATTATTATATAAAAGGCAGTGCTTTAAAGATAATGCTTAATTATATATTTTGTCAATCAGATTATAAACCAAATTCTAATCGTATAATGTTGGGTACTCAAATTATTCTTTAAATCATGTAAACCCATGGCAGACGCGCATTTTAACCACTTAATATTTCTTAATATTTTGTTTTTAAAAGGCAATTTTTTTAAAAAAAAATACTTTTTATAAATACGAGAGACAAAGTAGAGAGAAAATAATGGCACCAATTACTAATCAATTTAATAATGCATTATTTGCTATCAATATGTTACGCAGCTTTGCTCCGTCAAATAATACTGTTACTAATCCAAGTATTTTTGGTTCTTTAAACTTTAATGCTTTTTCAGCTTTTAATACAGATTTATTTTCATTAGCATCAATGGCTCCTGTACATGTTCAAATGCCTGCAATGCCTGCAATGCCAAACTTTGATTTTAGCTCATTTAACTTTAGTGCAGCTGCAGTATCTGCTCCTTCTTTTAACTTTGGTTCATTTGGTACAAACGTTAGAGGTTCTCAGGTTCGTTTAACTACAAATAAAGCTCAAAATGCAGTAGCTTTGGCTGAAGCTGAATTGAAAAAAGGTGTAAGCGAAAAAGGAAGTTCAAACAACAGCGCTGAAGTTAACAAATACAGAGGCGGTAAAGCAACAGGTCAAGCTTGGTGCGCTTCATTTGTATCTTGGTTGTACGGTGCAGGTCAAAATAACAATAATGCAAAAACTTTCGGATATGATGCATCAACTCAAAACATCAGAAGAAAAGCAGAAAAAGCAGGTTATTATTCAACTGTAAAATCAGGTTATGTACCTCAAGTTGGTGACTTAGCTATTTGGAAATATTCTGAATCAAAAGGTCACGTTGGTATTATTTCAAAAGTATATCCTGATGGTTCATTTGATGTAATTGAAGGCAACTGTGGTAACAGAGTTCAAAAAGTTCACCGTTCAAGAGCTACAGGCAACTTACATGGTTTTGTAAGAATGAACGAATGGACTGCAGCTACTGAACCTAAATCAAGAGTTGCATAATAAAGATTTTGTGTAAAGGTAAGGAAAAATAAAATGTGTGTAGGGGTTGATAATTCAACCCTTTTTTATTTTGTATATATTATAAGGCAGTAAGGGTGTGAACAGTGAACATCTGAGGCATTAAGATACTAAGGCACTAGGGCAGTAAGGGTGTGAACAGTGAACGGTGGTGAGTG
>CAYLHN010000141.1:0-4447 GCA_964383455.1 uncultured Muribaculaceae bacterium
TGGCACTAAGACACTAAGAAATGTCTTTCAACTGTTTAGCCATTCAACTATTAAACAAAATCTGTTCACAGTTCACCGTTCACCGTTGACTCAAACTGCCTTCACGTTAGCTGAGACATTAATCGTAATCGGCATAATTGGTGTTGTTGCAGCGTTGACTTTGCCAAATCTTAACCATGCAACAGGCGACAAAGAAACTGTAACACGTGTGAAAAAATCTTATTCAATGTTAAATGAAGCTAATGATAGGGCTGTTGCAATTTATGGTCCAATATCTGAATGGTCGGATGTATGTCATGAAAACTTAAATTCTTGTTATATGAATAGAATAAGTGAATTTTTAAAAGTATCAAAATCTTGTAATGAAGCTGGTGATGAAAATGAAAGTACATACTCAAGTTGTGATTCTTTAGCTAAAGGAGATATGCCAAAAGAAGATGTTATGGTTCAAGTCACTGATGGTATGACATTTACCATTAATCAACAAACAGATCATTGCACTTGCGATTGGAATATATTTGGAAAATATCCTAGAGATATTTGTATTGAGTATTTAAGCGTTGATATTAATGGACCAAATAAAGGTAAAAATAAATACGGTCAAGATATATTTATTTTTATAGTATCTGATAGTTTAGGAGTGATACCACCAATTGATGCGGATACTGTCGAAGATGAAGTTAATACTTGTTTATATTCAAATCGTTGGGATAATAGTAACTATTATCATTGCAGTTGGTGGGTACTTGAATATGGTAATCTTGACTATTTAAAAGCTGATTATCAAGGTAAATGTAACGATAATCCGTCAATTATTTTAGATGGTGTAAACAACACATCTTGCCATTAATTTAAATCAAATATAATAAAAATCAAAAAAGTGTCCTGAAATGGACACTTTTAATTGTGAAAAATATTGCTATTAAGCAGTTTTTATTTAAATTCACCACCATATATATAATATAGATAGGAACAAGTTATACCTGTTCCTTTTTTGGAACAATCATTTTTTATGATATAATCATCATCAGTTTTACCCAAAGGCTCTATTTTATTTGCATATATATTTATGCCAAAAATGTCATACCCCCATTTATTTGGTTGATTTAAACCGTTTAAATCAACAGACATTATGGCTGCAGGAAGTTTATCAATATACGATTCCGGTGTATTTAACCATTTAATACCTACAACCTTTCCGGAATTTAATATGTGTAAATTAGTTATATAATGCTTATCTTCTTCGTTTACTTTTGTTCCGTTTAAGAAATAAGTTTTATATTCATCTGTTGAAACAGGTTTTTCAACCCTCAAATAAGGAGATAGCATATTAAATAACAAATCTGCTTTCTCATCGTTATTTACTGCTTTTTTAAATGCAGCATTATCTGTTTCAGTTGCTTGGGCGCTCATTGCCGAAAAAATATATTCTAAATTTTGATATGTGGTTTTCCATTTTGTTATCCTATCTATTTTTTTATTATCTTCAATAACATTTGGCATAATGAGTATAAACGTTAAAATTATCAACCCGAGAACAATAGAAATCTCTGCTATTGTGAATCCATATATTTTTTTCATTAACTTATCCCTTCTATTTGTTTTACGCCAAGTCTAAACGTTTCTTTTCCTGAACTAATTTATCATAAATCCATTTCGGAATAAAATGTTTGCCCAGCAAAATTTGTCCGTTTACAGGGTTTGGAGCATGAAAGTCAGAACCACCCGTAACAATTAAACCAAACTTTTCTGCCATTGATGAAAAATATTCTACAACTGCAGGAGAATGTTTTTTATGATAAGCCTCTATTCCTCTAAGACCGTATGTCATCAAATCCTTTATTAAAGATTCTGCTATATCTATGTCATGCGGGTGGGCAATAACGGGAATACCCCCTGCGTCATAAATGATTTCTACAGCATCCTGAGGCGAAACAGTTTTTCTTTTAACATATACCGGAGAATTATCATTAATATACTTATTATATGCATCTATCACGCTGGATGTACCACCGGCAGATGTAATTGCTTTTGCTATGTGAGGACGCCCTATACTACCGCCTTGAGCAACTTGAGCCAATATTGAATCAAATGAAATTTTAATACCTTCTTTTTTATCCAATAATTCTATAATTTCATGGGTTTGATTTACCCTTGCCATTTGCTGATTTTTCAAAAGTGTTTTAAAATCTTCATCTTCAGGATTCATAAAATATCCGAGAATATGAACTTCATAATCATTGTATAATGTATTTATTTCTACGCCTTGTATAACTTCCAGTTCATTTTCTTTATTTATATATTTTAAATAATTTTTTGCAATATTGTATGATAAAACATTATCGTGATCAGTCAAAGCTATTGCTTCAAGTCCTGCTTCAAGCGCTGTATCTACAATCTTTTCAGGCGAAAATACACCGTCTGAATAATTTGTATGAACATGAAAATCTGCTTTTTTCATCAGCTCCTCCTACAAGCAATCCTCTTTAAGAGAATTACTATTATTTTCATATATTATTTTTTCATTAATTCTTTTAATTTCGACGGCATTACCGGTCGTTTTATCAATTGTAATTTCAACAGCATTAATTTGTGCTATATTATCTTGTGCAACTTCAAATCTTTCAGGTAAATTTGTAGCCATGCGTGCAAGTGATGTTGAATATTCCATACCTATAACGCTGTTTACGGAACCGCAAAAACCTGCGTCGGTTATATATGCCATTCCGTTTAAGATTTGTTCATCAGCAGTTTGAACGTGAGTATGAGTTCCGACAAAAGCACTTATTCCGAACTCAGAACAGAACTTTCCAAAACAAATTTTTTCAGCAGTTGCCTCAGCATGAAAATCTACAAAGATAATAGGAGTTATTTCTTTTATTTTTTGAATATTATCTTCAAAAATTTTCCATTGAGAATCAAATGGCTGCATAAAAATTCTGCCTAAAAAATTCATTACACAAATTTTTTGATTATTAACATCAAAAATTCTATATCCAACGCCCTTTGTACCTTCCGGATAATTCATAGGTCGTATAAGTTTATCTGCGTTGTCTATATAATTAAATACGTCTTTTTTATCCCAAATGTGAATTCCTGATGTAAAACAATTAACTCCTGCTTCTGAAAGTTGATTATAGTTTTTTTCGGTTAAACCAAATCCGTGAGACGCATTTTCTGCATTTAAAATAACAAAATCATATTTATGTTTATTTTCGGCCAAATAGTCGGTAACGGCATTTCTGCCAATTCTACCGACTACATCGCCAAAAAATAAAATTTTTAATTTATTATTTTCCATAAATTGATTTAACTTAATCTTCGAATATCAACTATTTTGCAATTTCAGTTGTTCTAAATTCTCTAACAACCGTAACGCGAATTTGTCCCGGATAATCCAATTCATCTTCGATTCTTTTTGCAATATCTCTTGCAAGTTTTTGTGACGCTAAATCATCAAATTGTTCAGCCTCAACAATTACACGCACTTCACGACCTGCCTGAACAGCGAAGGATTGTTTGATACCCTTAAAACTATTAACTATTTCTTCGATTTTTTGAAGACGTTTGATATAGATTTCTAAAGTATCACGTCTTGCACCCGGACGACCGGCAGATATGGCATCTGCAAGTTTTACAAGAACAGCCTCAATTGTATTTGCTGTAACATCATTATGGTGAGCCTCAATAGCGTGAATAATTTCCATTTTTTCGCCATATTTGTTAGCAATTTCAACTCCAAGTTGAATATGTGTACCTTCTTGAGTTTGGTCTACTGCTTTACCGATATCGTGTAAAAGTCCTGCACGTTTTGCAACATTAACATTTGCGCCTAATTCCGCAGCAAGCATGCCTGCAATATGACCTACTTCAAGTGAGTGTTTCAAAACATTTTGACCGTAACTTGTTCTGTAATATAATCTGCCTAAAGTTTTAATAAGCTCTTTATTTAAGCCCATTATACCCATATCAAGGGCAGCATTTTCACCTTCCGTAAATATTTTCTTTTCTACTTCTTCTTGAGCTTTATTAACCATTTCTTCAATTCTTACAGGGTGAATACGTCCGTCAGAAATAAGTTTTTCCAATGCTAATTTTGCAACTTCACGTCTTACAGGGTCAAAACTTGATAATACAACAGCTTCAGGTGTATCGTCAATAATTAAATCAACCCCTGTAAGCGTTTCAAGAGTTCTGATATTTCTACCTTCACGACCGATAATACGACCTTTCATTTCATCATTTGGCAGAGAAACAACAGAAACAGTACTTTCAACAACCTGATCCATAACACATCTTTGCATTGTTGTTGTAAGAATTTCTTGAGATTGTTCTAAGGCTTTTTCTTTTATTTTTGCTTCATTTTCACGAACTAATTGTAATTCTTCTTGAGCCAAATCATTTTTTATTTGTTCTAAAAGCATTTTCTTTGCGTCTTCTGCAGACA
>CAYLHN010000142.1:0-4390 GCA_964383455.1 uncultured Muribaculaceae bacterium
TAATAAAACCATTTTCTTTTATTTGATTTTCGAGCTTATCACCCAAAGTCATTTGAGCCATACATTCCACTATATGATACTGTGTAAAAAATTTTGTATGGTTGATTGCAATAGGCTTGAATAGATAAAATAAATCCTAGAATATTAATCATCAATTTCTTTGTTGCTTCTAGACCTATAATATCGCAGAGAAATTTTAAATCATCTGTTGGAAGATTATCTTCTGTTATGTATTTTACCCCTGCCGGCTCAGGTTTTAACTTTATAGTCATAATTACTACTTTTTCTCATTATATTATAAACGAAACAAATTTCGGTTCCGTTTAGTTCCGTTTAAAAAAGTTTTCTAAATACTATAAAAATTTTGCTTTGGCAATATCACATGTTCAATGAATACTTACCATGCAAATATATGAATAAAATAGTGATTAGTACTTGTATTGGATGTGGAATTTGTGTAAAAGTTTGCCAAAATCCTGTATTAAAATCATAGATAAAAGATTAAATCAAGACAATACAAACTATTTAACCTGTTTTGCGTGCGTTAATGCATGTCCAAAGAAAACACTTAAATTTTCTATTCCAAATGAGAGATTTCCATATCCCGAGCCAAACCCAAATCTCAGATTTAAAAAACCGAATGCAACTCTGCAAGAGATAATAAAGGCAAATTGTCAGAAATAAACTTAAAGTAGAAAGTATGAAAATTTTGGCTTTTAATATTTCTTCATAAACTTTTCCCGATTTTCGAAATGGTTTATATTGCTTATTTATCAAAAATTACAAGCAATTTTTGTACTTTTTGATAGAATGTATTTAGTGCAATTGTCGTGAGAAATTTCCCCAACTACAGATTTTTATACCTTTTATCAAATCAATTTATAAATATAATAAAATTTACTGATAAAAGTATCTATTATATACAAATACAAATTCCGTCAATACTGATTAATATTTCTTCGTAATATTTATGATAATCTTTTAAATTGACTTTAAAACAAGAAATAGCAAATGATACAATGGAATATTTTTTAATATTTTCAAAAATAACTTTCTTATTATTACTGAATTTTAGCTCAAAAATTTGGCAAGAAATTTATGTACGAATGTTAAGCGAGGTTTAAATTTCAAAACAAGCAATTTAAAATTATAATGTTTATGGAAACAAATAAAGAAAAAACAAATATATGGATAAATATACAAGAGGCTTCCGACGTATTGGACTTTTATATTAATTGTTACGAATTTTTATTCATTTTTGTTAATGAAGTTTGTAAAATTTAATTTTATACAATAATCACTTAGCATACACATATATGTAAAAATTTTTTAATAAAAAAATACTTGTAAAGCATGGCTAGGTAAGTTAGCATTATTTAAAGTCAAGGAAATGAAAAGTGAGGTGATGGTTACTCCCATATATAAGGCTATTAATTAATTTGTTTATTTTAGATTTTTTAAATCATTAAAAAAATTTTATTTGGGAAGATTTTGGAATTTATTAAAAAGTTTTGCATTGCAAAACTTTTTTTGTGCTTTAATATAAATGTTAATTGTGTGTTATAAAGGAATTTAAAATGAAAAGAGCAATTGTTATTGTTATTGATTCAATGGGCTGTGGAGCAATGCCTGATGCCTCTGAATTTAATGATTTACCTACTTGTAATACTCTTGGGCATGTTGCTCAAGCTTATGGGGGGTTACACGTTCCAAATTTAGAAAAAATGGGGCTCGGTAATATTATTGATGTCCAAGGAGTAAAAAAAATTGATAATTTTACAGCTCAATATGGAATTTTACGAGAAATTTCTAAAGGTAAATGTACTACTACCGGTCATTGGGAAATGATGGGGCTTGTTTTGGATAACCCATTCAAAGTTTATACTCAATCAGGTTTTCCTAAAGAAATTATTGATGAATTTATTAAACGTACCAATTGTGGTGATGTACTGGGCAACAAAGCTGCATCAGGTACAGCTATTCTTGATGAACTTCATGAAGAACACGAAAAAACTAAATATCCTATAGTTTATACTTCTGCTGATAGTGTTTTCCAAATAGCTATGAATATTGATATTGTTCCTCTTGAGACTCTTTATGAATATTGTAGGATTGCAAGAGAACTTTTAAATGAAGTTTCTAATGTTTCAAGAGTTATTGCTAGACCTTATCAACTTGTTGATGGCAAACCTAAAAGAGTTTCTAAATATAGACGAGATTATTCTGTTATGCCGTTTAAAAAAACTCTCTGTAATGAAGTTGTCGAAAATAATGGTATTGTATATGGTATCGGTAAAATTGAAGATATTTTCGTTGGTTCTGGTATTACGCATGCTATTCACACAGGTTCTAATAAAGAAGGTTTAGAATTAACATTGCAAGCCGTTAAAGATAAGTTACCTGATGATAAATTAAAAGTTGCTGATTGTACTGATAATCCGGATAAATATTTTATTTTTACAAATCTTGTTGATACTGATATGCTTTTCGGACATAGAAATGATGCTATTGGCTATGCAAAAGCTATTGAAGAAATTGATACTTATATTGATAAAATTCAAGCTAGTATGACTGATGAAGATATTCTTATTATAACTGCTGATCATGGTTGTGATCCAACAGTTCCCGGTACTGACCATACAAGAGAACAGATACCTCTTCTTATTTGGAATAGAAATATTAAACCTGAAAATCTTGGTACAAAAATCGGATTTAATTATATTGCAGAAAGAATTCGTGAATGGTTGTTTCAAAAATAATTTTTTGATATAATCCATGGTGAATAAAGATATTTATTAATAAAAACAAAGGAGAACAAAATGAAAGTAACAGTTGAAGATAGTTGTATTGCTTGTGGTGCATGCGAATCAATTTGCGATGCAGTATTTAGCGTAAGTGATAAAGCTGTAGTTAATGAAGCAGAAGTTGCTGCTAATGAAGCTGGCGTAAAAGAAGCTGCAGAAGCTTGCCCTGTTTCAGCAATTGTTGTTGAATAAGTTTATTTTTAAAAATTATTTTTATGCCCCTCTAAATCAGATATTTCAATAATATTTTAGGGGGGCGATTTTTTGCATTAGGACTATAGTTAATTCTAAGCTATACTTTCATTTTGAATAAAAATTTAAAAGTACATATACTAATTTATAGAGTATTCAATGCCATAAGTTTCACTTAAAATCTTATAAAATCAACTATTAATTATATAAAAATTTAAGCAGCATCTTTTAATGCTTCTTCATATTGTGCAATATCTATTGTTCCGGATATTACATCATCAAGAACTCCCTGCAATATGTCATCAACAGCCGATTGTTCCCTTTGTATATATTGCTGTGTATTTATATTATTTATCTGTACTGTATTTCCCCTTCTATCCGTAAATTTATATACTGTCATACTTCCTGTTTGATCAGGGTCTGCTACATATTTCGTTTCTTGTGAATCTATCTGTACTTTCATTTTTGCTGACTGACATGCTGCTTGCAATTGTGATGGATCAGTAAAATCATAATTCTTATATAAATTAAATGCCGTCGAGGCAAATGTATTCTGCTTTGAAAACATTTCAACTTTATCCGGTGCTACGGCTTGATAAAATTCTAAACTTGAAAGCCTTTGCGATACATCTGCTCCAACTCCATCTGGAAACATCTTTTTTTGAAAACTTGATAATAAATTTGCTCCTATAAACTCTGCCATAATCTCTTATCTCTCTTTTCTTATCTCTGTATATATATAAACGTTTTTTTTATCTGAAAATTGCTAAATCTGAAACGTATGTAAAGTTATGTAAATATTTTTATATACAAATATATAATTTTGTAACATTACAAGAATTTATCTCATAACTCCCTAATTTCTTATATGTAATTTGTTTAATATTGTTATATTATATTTATATGAATGAAAATGATTATTTTGTTTTATATACACCTGATAAAATGAACAGAACAATAGCTTTAATGGAAAAAGATTTTTCTCAAGATGAACTCTTTTCTATTTTTAAAAGTGATGACGATATTTCAAAACAAGTTTGTCTTATAAAATTAAAAAAAATATATTCTCACGATGAGTCACAAGCTCTAGCGTCAATTTTGACAGGACAGCATGGTCCTATTAGGGAAATTTGCTCTGCTAAAATTAATTATTTTCTCAAAAATGAATATTTTAGACAATTTTTCTCAGGAGAAAAAATAAGGACAATTTGTCTGAATGCTTTAGACGACATTATCCCAACTGTTACCAGAAATATATTGGAAGTAATTAAATTTCTTCCGGATAATAATACCGTATATAATTGCTTAATCGATAGAATTTGTAAATTACATGCCGGCTTTGAATATATTAAGGATTTGTCAAATCATGAATCAATAAAAAAAACATTTCAGTT
>CAYLHN010000143.1:0-4370 GCA_964383455.1 uncultured Muribaculaceae bacterium
TGATCGAGCCACCGAAAAAAAAGGCAATCTCAAATATAAGGAGAATCACACCAATGATCAATATCCAGTTGAAATAATCTGTTGTTAGTCTTTTGAACATTTTGTAATCCTCCTTTGTTGTATGTAATATTATATATAAATGAAACAAACCGTTACGTTATTTTAGCAATTCTAAACAATACAGACGCAGGATTTTTTCTGCGCCTGTACAAGTATATCATGTTTTTTATTTTTTCTGCATGTATGTTCTACCGTCGTTAATTTGCTTTTTCGTTTAATTATTTTTCAACAGCCTCTTTACCATCGGCTTTTTGATTAAATGTTGCAACTTCATCTTTTAGAGCGGAAATCTTTTCTTTTAGAGATTTTATTGTCTCTAATTTTTGTTCCCTGTTTTCATCTTTTTGCTTAAATTTTGCAATTTGTTTTTCCAAATCGTCAATTTGTTTTTTTAATCCGTCAATTTCTTCTTGGCTGAATTGAGATGTTTCATCTTCTTCGGATTCAAGCTCATAAGTATCGGATTCCGATTCCATAAATTTAATCGGTTCTAACCCTTTAACTTGAGGAATTGCAGCACCCAAGAATGAAACAGCTTTAAGGTATGCACCTTTGCCTTCAAGATTTCTGTATAATTCAACAGATACTTTTTTGGAGTTGCCGTCATTAACATCTTGTGCACATGCGTCCGGCACATCTTTAACACAAACCTTTACTTGATCGCCGTCAGCTTGTACTGTATCAACCCAACCGTAAGCGGGTCCTGATTGCTGATGGTCGATTGTAATAGGAGCTTCGCAGAATTTTGGATCGTAATTTTTTGCGATTTGCTCAATTTCTTTTTTTGTGAACTTCCCTTGAGGATAAGTTCCTGCTTTGAATACTTCGTAATACTTCATTTGATAACCTTCTTTTGTTGGGGAATTGTAAAAAATAAATTTATACTCACACTTTAAACGCTGTCTCCGATCACTTTCAACGGTAAAAAGTTAATACTTTTTGGCGTGTCAAAATGTCTTAACTTTTTACCATTGAAAAGGATATACAAACAAAGTTAAACTGCGAATATAAATACACACCCCTTCTCCCCTTTTTAGGCTATATCTAACAGGTTGCAAAGGCTAAAACCCTTTTGCAGCCCTTTTCTTCCTGAATGGGAAAACAAAAAGAAAGATTAAGGAGTAATATGGAATTCTTAAAAGATTTATCACCATTTATTGAAAATGTCGGTTTCCCTGCTCTTATCTTTGCCATTTGGTATATTTACCATCAATCGCAAGTTAAGGCATTTGAAAAAATCATTCAGAATAATTTTGAAATTCTGAAAGACTTATTGGAAACCAACCAATACCATGCGGCACTCCTTTCCCGAATTGAAAGCAAAATAGACAACAATTTATGGTGTCCGCTTTTGAAAAGGGAGGTTAATCAATGAACCCCGAAAGATTACAGCTCAAAGGAATGCTCGCAGAATCTAAAAAAAGCCTCCGTTCATTAGATACGGAAGCTTCAGGCTTAGTAATTTTAATCCGCTCGCTTTTGAATCCGTATGAAGAAATATCAAAACTTGATACGGAAAAAGCACTTGTATCAATGAAAAGATTAAATGAAATACAAGCCGAATTAAAAAATCTCGAAGTAAAAATAAAAAACTTGGAGTCGGAACTTGAATAATAAACGGCATTTTTACCCCGAAGCCGAAAGGCTTTACATATATAACTATATGACGGTTGACAGTATTGCAGATAAACTCAACCTGAATAGAAAAACCATTCTCGGTTGGAAAGAAGAAGGCGATTGGACTCAAAGACGTAAAGATTACCTCAAATCCAAGCAGTCATTTCACGAGGAATTATACGAATTTGCCCGTAAATTGATGCAGGGAATCTCTGAGGATATGGCAGCCGGAGAGAAAATTGATCCCGGACGAATGTATGCTTTCTGTCGTGTATTGCCGATGTTCACGAAAGTTATGGATTATGAAAATGCCGTTGTTCAGCCTGAAAAACAAGAAAAACCGAAAGGTTTGACGGCTGATATTATTGCCAAAATCGAGGAAGAGGTGTTAGGAATTCAAAGATTACCCGAACCCCCTGAACCCCAAGAACAAAATAACTTGAACGATGATAAACCTGAATAAAAACGCATTTTTTCTTCCGTATCAACTGCGGTGGTTAAACGATAACAGTAAAGTAAAAATATGGGAAAAATCCCGAAGAATAGGAGCGACATATGTTCAAAGCTATGAAGATGTAACGGACTGCATCTATAAAAAAGTTCCGGCTGTGTGGTTCTCATCAGCAGATGAATCCGCTGCAAGAGAGTATATCGACTACTGTGAGCAATGGGTTAAATTGTTTCACGTTGCCGCAGAATCTTTGGGCGAGGTTATAATCGATAATGAAAAAGATATTAAAGCATATATTATTGAATTTTCCAACGGCACAAAGATTCACGCACTTTCTTCTAACCCTAAAGGATTCCGTTCAAAAGGCGGAAAAGTTGTTCTCGATGAGTTCGCTTTCCATAAATCACCCATGGAATTGTGGAAAGCAGCACGCCCATGTATTACGTGGGGTTATCCGCTCCGAATACTCTCAACTCACAATGGTCAAAATTGTCTTTATTACAAGTTTATCGACCAAGTATTAAAAGGCAAATTGAAGTGGTCTCATCATAAAGTACCGATTCAGCTTGCAGTTGATGAAGGTCTTGTTGATAAAATCTACGGAAGAAAAACCACGCAAGAAGAAAGACAGGAATGGCTCGATGAACAATGCAGAGACTGTTTTGATGATTACACGTGGTTTCAGGAATACTGCTGCATAGCGATTGATGAAGCCTGTGCGTTCTTACCGTACGATTTAATCTCAACTTGCGAGGCATCGGATGTATTAAAATCTCTCGATGATATCAAAGGCGATTTATATGTCGGAGTCGATGTCGGCAGAAGAAAAGACTTAACAGTCATTTGGTGCTTGGAACGATTTGAAAATAACAAATTCACAAGAAAAGTGAAAGTATTGGAAAAAACCCCGTTTCATATCCAATATGAAATTTTATCGGAAATATTAAAGCATCCAAAGTTAAGAAGATGCTGCATAGATAGTACAGGGATAGGTATGCAATTAGCGGAAACAGCACAAAAAGATTTCGGACAATACAGAGTGGAAGCTGTAATGTTCACAAATAAATCAAAAGAGGAAATGGCATATAATCTGCGTACTAATTTTGAAGATAAAAAAATTGTAATTCCATCGGAACACGATATTAGAGAGGATTTACACTCTATTCAAAAGGTAACAACCAAAGCCGGAAACATAAGATTTGATGCAGACACATCCGAAGTAAACGGACACGCTGACAGATTTTGGGCATTAGCTCTTGCACTTATCGCCTGTGCCGTTCCTTATTCCCCGATTGATATTACATCAAGAAAAAAATATGAAACTTTGAAAATTACAGAATCGTTTTAAAGGCTTTCAAAATATCTCTCATGGTAATTACATACCAACCCGACCATAAAAATTTAATCTCGTGTCATTTGAACGGCATTTGAACGGTATAAAAAATCAATTTGAATAACAAAAAATATGAGGAGACAAAAATTTATGACAAAAACTTTAACACTTCCTTCAGGGAAAACAGCTGTACTTCGTAAAGGCAAAGGATTTGACCTGTTCCAAGCACAAAAG
Source organism: uncultured Muribaculaceae bacterium (assembly GCA_964383455.1). Taxonomy (GTDB): domain Bacteria; phylum Cyanobacteriota; class Vampirovibrionia; order Gastranaerophilales; family Gastranaerophilaceae; genus UBA6984. Next base: position 3,696 of record CAYLHN010000143.1, read on the forward strand.
AAAGCAAAAACATCTGAAGAAATCCCCTACGCTCTTATAGCAGAACTCGTTGAAATAGATGGACAACAGCTTGTCTACGAGGATATTTTAGAGCTTGACCTTGAAGATGTAATCGCTCTGCAAGCTGAAATATCGGGAAAGTTTCAGGAAGCAAAAGCTGTGGAAGTGAAAACGGAGCCGGAAGAAAAACCGACTCAGAAAGAAATCGAACAGCTTGTTGCATAGATTTAATTCCTGACTCTCAAGCAATAATTCATCTTGCAAAAACAACAGGGTGGGGATATTTGGAACTCGGTCAAATGCCGATTGATGAACTTTCCTACTGGTGCAGTCAAGCCATCACTTATTCAGTAAATAATGCCAACTCTCTTGAGGAACAATGCTCGAATCTGATATGAAAATCTCAATGACCTTAATCGCCTTCGATAAAATGTCAAGGGTGATTCGTGATGCTGTTACAAAATCAAACGAGCAGTTTGACAAGATGAAAAACAAAATTCAAGATGTATCTCGTGATCTTGAAAAAATCGGTAAAACTGCAACAGTAATGGGAGGTATTGCTATCGGGATGAGTGCCGCCAATTTAAAAATGGCGGCAGACTTTGAAAAGCAGATGGCAAATGTTTCCACATTGATTGATACAAATGTGGAAAATTTTGGAGCAATGAAAGAGGA
>CAYLHN010000144.1:0-4345 GCA_964383455.1 uncultured Muribaculaceae bacterium
ATTTTGTAATGGATTGCTTCGTTTCACTCGCAATGACGGTCTATTCACGACTCACTACTCACGACTCACTAAAGCAGCTTTTACTCTTGCTGAAACATTAATTGTAATCGGTATAATCGGTGTTGTTGCAGCGCTGACTTTACCAAACTTAAACCATGCCACAGGCGATAAAGAGCGTGTTACAAGGGTTAAAAAGATATATTCCGCATTGACAGAGGCTTTTGACAGAGCACAAGCTATTTATGGTGATGCCGATACTTGGTTTGAGGATTATTCTTCAATTTATGATAGTGAAGTAAATCAGCGCTTTGGAAAGAGAATAGTCGAATTTATGAAAATATCGAAAGATTGTGAATTGATAGATGGAGCTGGATGTTTTTCTAGTGCAAGCGCAAAATTTAAAAATGGTAGAGATCTTAATGCTTCATTTGATTCTGCAAACTTTGGTGTAGCTAATTCATACAGAGTTATAACTGCAGATAACATGTCATTGTTATTTAATTATCAAACTCAAGTTATTCTTGTTGATATTGACGGTCCTAATAAGGGGAAAAACCAATATGCTAATGACCTTTTCTGGTTTGGATTACACGATAATGCTATTAATCCTGTTCATGATTTAGATGTGTATGGAGTTAGTGATCTTTTTAATGATGGGGCTGTTACATCTGCAGGTTGGATAATAAAATTTGATAATGCAGATTACTTAAAGGCAGATTCATCTGGCAAATGTAATGATTCTGATATTGTACTGGACGGAGTAAATAACACATCTTGTCATTAGTGTAAATTATATTTTTTAAATAAAAACCCTCGTGTATTGTACAACGAGGGTTTTTATTATGAAATTTTTTTTGAAAATTTAAGGTCTCAGAACAGATATTACAGAAACATCATTCAGATATTTTTTTGCAATATTTTGAACTTGCTGAGAGGTTACGCTTTTAACTTGTTCAATAAGTTTTTCTTTATAGTCAAAGCCAAGTCCAAAAATAGCATAGTGTGCCATTTGATTAGCCTGTTGCGCATTTGTCTCGGTTATATATTGAAGTTTACCTATATAATTGTTTTTGGCATTATGTAATTCAGTTTCAGGAACTAAAACATCTTTAATTTTTTGAATTTCTTCTTTAAAGCCATCTAAAGATGTTTGAATATTTTTAGGCTCAGTTGCTATATAAATGTTAAAGTCTGCGCAGGTTCTGTATGTTTCGTATGCGCTTCTTACAGTATAAGCAAGTCCCTTTTTGTCTCGTAATTCACAGAATAATCTCGAAGAAAGACCGCTCGAACCTAAAATTGTATTCAGAACTATAAATTGAGGATACTCTTCACTTTTGAATGTCGGAACAATCCATCCCTGAAATATTTGTGATTGATTAGCATCTTTTTTTATAAATTCAACTGTTTCTGATTTCTCTAATTTTGGTGTGGATATTTCAGGTAATCCGATATTTGTGTTAGGAATATTTGAAAAATGTTTATTTAAAAGGTTTTCTGCATCATTAAATTCTAAATCTCCAACAATTGCCAAAACCTTATTTCCTGTAGAAATAATCTGTTCGTAAGCGCTGATAACATCCTGCTTTGTAATATTTTGTAAGTTTTCAAGAACTTTTGTATAAGTCCCGCCATAAAAATGATTTTTAAAAATTGTTTTAACAAAATTGTCTAAAGCCCTTGTTCTTGCAGAATCAAGCTGAGCAGGGATTTCACCTTCAAGTTTTACTTTTTCTTTTTCAAATTCTTCAAAAGTCGAATTTTCTATGATGTCTTGTAAAATTTCTAATGCTTTTTCAAAATCTTCGTTCAGGCAAGTTAATCTAAAACGAAGGTAATCTTGTTTCATATCGCAGGATATTTCAATAGCGTTTTCTTCAAGTTCATTTGCTAATTCAACAGAATTTCTGTTTTTTGTACCTTGGAGTAAAAGTCTGTTCATTAATGAATATATTCCGACTGTTTTTTCAGGCTTATTTATTGCAATATTTAAGCTTAAAGCAACTCTCGGCGTATTTTTATTTTGTTTGTATGCGCATTTAATCTTATTTTTTAATTCAAATTCTTTCACGACGTCTCCTTTATGTTAAAATAATTTTATCACGCAAAAAAATAACAAGCAATCATGAAGGTGATACTGTGTATAAATCATTTTTTAATAAATATAAATTAGATTTAATATATTTATTTGCTTTGACGCTCATCTTTATTATATTAATTTTCCAATTATCTCAATATCTGCTGAATATATTCATTGATTTTGGCAGAGAGGTTTATTTTCCGAAATTAATGACGGAAGGTAAATTGTTATATAAGGACTTGTTTAATATTTTTGGGCCTTTGGGCTATCAAATAAATGCGATACTTTATAAACTTTTTGGAGTAAATACTTATGTACTGGGGATTTTTGGAAGTTTTTGTTCATTACTAATAATATATTTTACATATTTTATATCAAGATTTTTTCTGGAAGAGAAATTATCTTTTTGTTTAACGTTATTGGTTCTTACCACTTGCGTATTTTCGCCAAGTGTTTTTAATTTCATATATCCATATTCATATTCGCTTTTGTATTCGCTAACTGCTTTTTTAGGTTCCTTATTGTTTTTTCTGATGTCAATAAATAAAGAAAAATCAGAAAAATATTTATTGTTTTCTTATTTTTTAATAGGTATTTCTATAGATGCCAAGTATGAATTTGTTTTGTTTTCGGTTATTTTGTTTATCTACAGTATTTTTGTTTACAAACAAAAAATTACTAAATTGATTTTAAATGCCGCAGTTTTATTGTCGGTTCCGATGATAAGTTATGGATATTTATTTTTTCAAGGTGTAACTCTTAATGATTTTGTTCAAAATTTTTACTATATAAAAAATTATATAGCTTCGGAAAGTTTGTGTTATTTTTACAAGCATAGTGTAGGTACAATATTCTCGTTCGACCTGTTTAATAAAATTAACTTGAATGATTTAATTTTCGCAGTGGCATTCATAATATTTTATTTAGTGATATGTTTTGTTTTAACAAAATATAAAAAATATTTGCCAAAATACTTAAAACCGGAACACATATTATTTTTGACAGGGTTTTTATTCGGTTTTAAATGGCTATACCCAAGACAAATATATTTCTATATTCCTTATTTTTTATATGGCATATTTGCTTATTATTTAGTAAAAACTTGCAATTTGAAAAATTTTAATGTTTGTAATAAATATTTTATTTTGCTTATCGTAAGTATAATATCCATGTTAAAAACAGCCTTTATTCTCGATGTTAAGATATATGGAACTTTTTCTATTATCCTTCCGTTGATTTCAATTATATATTTTATAACGGAATATATTCCAAAAATAAATTCTAAAATCCTAAAGTCAGATATAGTAAATTATATGTCTGTTTTTATTTTAATATTGACTATTATTACATTTAATTGGACAAATAAAGATTTTAGTATAAGGTCCGCAGTAATAAAAACACAAAAGGCAAACTTTTATATGCATCCAATTGCGGCAGAATGTGTTGGTGAACTTTTAAATTATATTAACGAAAATATTTCCGAAACTCAAAGTATATTTATATTGCCGGAAGGTGCTTTTATAAATTACATCACAAATAGGGATATGAAACTTTATGATTACTATTCAATGTTGCCCCCTCATATCGAAACTTTTGGAATTAATAAAATAATAAAAGATTTTAAAAATGCGAAAATTGATTATATTGTTATAACACCAAGAGTTATGGATGAATATAATATAAATGACACATTTTGTGGAAATAAAAATATTAATACGGATTTGTCAGCACAAGTTAATGTAAACTCTTTCTGCAACTTTATTGTAGAAAATTATACATTGGTAAAATCTATAGGTGATATTTATTCATTTAAAATTTATAAATTAAGATAATATAAAGATATAGATATTGTTGTTTTTTTTTTGTGTTTTTGCTATGTTTTTAGTATAAAAAGTACGACAAAATTGTTATTTAAAAAGGAGAAAAAAACAATGTCAGAAAAACGTGTATGGCTCTTTAGAGAAGGAAACGCAAACATGCGTGAACTATTGGGCGGTAAAGGTGCTAACTTAGCAGAAATGACTAACTTAGGCTTACCTGTTCCTCCGGGATTAACTATCACGACGGAAACTTGTATGGATTATATTAATCACGGCAACAAAATGCCTGATAAATTAATGGACGAAGTTAAATACGCCCTTAAAACTGTTGAAGAACAAGCAGGAAAGAAATTCGGCGATTTAAACAATCCGCTTTTAGTTTCTGTTCGTTCAGGCGCAAGAGTTTCTATGACCGTTATGATGGAAACTATATTAAACTAAGGAT
>CAYLHN010000145.1:0-4311 GCA_964383455.1 uncultured Muribaculaceae bacterium
AAAAACTTAGTGCCCTAGTGCCTCAGTGCCTTAGAGCCTTCACTTTAGCTGAGACATTAATCGTCATTGGCATAATAGGTGTTGTTGCAGCATTGACATTGCCGAATTTGAACCACGCAACAGGTGACAAAGAAAAAGTTACCAAGGTTAAGAAAATATATTCTGCCTTAACAGATGCAGTTGACAGGGCACAGGTTATTTATGGTCCATTTGATACTTGGTTTACGGATTTACAAAATCAATATGGTGGTATGTCATCAAATCAAGCAACTGCAAATGAACGTTTTGCAAAACGTGTAACAGAGTTCATGAAGGTATCCAAAGACTGCGGATTTGACGAAGGTTGTTTTTCTACGGCACCGTTGTTAAATTCAAGTGGTGGAGTTATTTATGATGATTATTTATCTGAATTAAAAACAACTAATTATATGGTTACATTATCTGACGGGATATCATTGAGGTTTTATGCTGGTAAAATAGGTGTGGATATTGACGGTCCGCATAAAGGTAAAAATCAAATGGGTAGTGATATTTTTAGTTTCGGAATTACCAATAATATCTTATTTCCTGATACATTCTTTGACGAAAGATATACAAATGAATATTTAAATCGATATTCTGGTCAGGGAAATTACGCTACTGCATGGGTTATTGAACATGGAAATCTTGATTATTTAAAATGTCCTGATGAGTTGGATTGGGGCGGAGTTTATTCTTGTAAATAATTTTATGATATAATCGTTTCGGAATGATTATTCAGTTTTTGCAAAATATAAATAATTTTAATGAACACTGCATGGATTTGATTATGAAATTAGTGCAGTTTCTTCATGTACCTGCATTTTTGCAGGAAGCTGTTGCGGAAAGTATTAATTTAATTCCGTATTTGTTTATAATATTTTTATTTATTGAAATTTTTGAAAATTATTTTTCGGAAAAAATTGAAAAATTGTCATTAAGTTCCCGTTTATGGGGACCTTTTATCGGCAGTTGTCTTGCATCTATTCCTCAATGCGGATTTTCGGTTATTGCAACAATGCTTTATGTAAAACGATTTATTACGTTAGGTACACTAATTGCTGTATATTTGGCAACAAGCGATGAGGCTATTCCGATTTTGCTTGTTCATCCTGAAAGTTTTTCCGTAATAGGGCCGATTATTGCAACTAAAATTGTAATAGGTATGGCTGCGGGTTATTTAATTGATTTTATATTCAAAACGGAAGTTAAAGAATCAAAAGAACATATTGAAGTCAATGAGTGCGGATGTTGTCATAATGAAATTCATTCTCAGGTTACAAATTTGTTTATTCACCCTCTGAAACACTCGTTGAATGTATTTTTATTTATTCTGATTGTAAACTGTTGTTTGGATTTTGCATTTAGTTTTGCAAACAATGCTATGAATAATATTTTCAGCACTAATCATTTTTTGCAAATTATAGCTGCCTCATTTGTAGGTCTAATTCCAAATTGCGCAACATCTGTTTTGATAGTTATGTTTTATTTAAAACATGTGATTGCCTTTGGCGCTTTAATTGCAGGACTTTCAACAAATGCAGGTTTGGGCTTGCTGGTACTATTTACTCATAACGAAAACAAAAAAGAATGTCTGAAAATAATAGGTATTCTTTTAGTAGTTGCAATTATTGCAGGAATTGTTTTAGAAATACTATTATAGTTTTATCTAGCGCCTTAGTATCTTAGAGCCTTTAAAAATGGATTACATCGCTTCGCTCGCAATGACTGGTCAGTTCACCGTTCACAGTTCACGACTTACAATTTACCTAGTGCCTTATTGCCCTAGTATCTTAGTATCTTTATTAATTCCACTTTGTTTTATCTAAAAATATTTTAATTGCTTCTTTGAAATTTTTTGGTGTTTCAAGTGAATGTTCCATGCTTTCGTATGTTGGTAAAATTGAACGTCCTTTTAAAATTAATTTTTTGTATGCAAGAAGTATTAAAAATATAAATCCGGATGAAATTATAACCCATAGCATTGCAAATAAAAATTTGAAAATAATACTTGTCGCACTAATTTTTGGTTTTGTTTGTTTTTTTACTTCATTACTTAAAACACTATTTTTACTGTTTTTCGTCGTCTGAGAATTGTTTACTGTATTATCTATGCTTTCAGTAACCGCTTTATGTGCAAGTGTATTTTCTCTGTCTTCATTATTAATTGTTTGAGCCGTTTGTGAAGTCTGTTTTTTTACGGATTGGATAACATCCGAATATGAATCAGACACGGGCAGTTGTCCTTCTCCCACTGCATTTGCAGAAGAACTTATAATGAAACAGAATAAAATTGTTGTAAATAACTTAATATATTTATTCAACGGTTGCTTCCTCATTTTTTCTTTTTCTTGGCTGACGTTTTGTTTTTGTTCCACCTCTGTTTGGTCTGCGTGATTTTTTAGGTGCTTCTGCTTCTTGAGGCACAACTTCTGTTAGCGCAGTATCTTCAACTTGAGGTTCAACAATAATCGGTTTTATTTCGTCTTCTTTTGTAATCATTGTTTCTGCAAGTCTAACGTTAGAATCTTCGTTTAATTGTTTTTTATCAAGATTACGTTTATTTTGTTTTCTTCCTTTTTTATTTTCTCTTTTTTGAGTTTCTTCCTGAGCAACATTTGAAGGTTGTTCATTTATAACTTCAATTGGTTGAGATTGTTCCATTAATTCTTGTGGAGGTTGTTGGTTATTATTTTGTTTTTTGTTATTGTTATTTTTCTTAAATCCGCTTATAGGAAGTTTCATTTTAGCTGCTTTTGCTCTGTATTCGCCTTCTGCAGTCGGAGATGCAAATTTGAAGTCTTCAATTATATAGCCTTCGCCATGGCAGTGAGGACATTTTTTAGCAAATACTTCTGAAATTGCCTGACCTTGTCTGTGACGTGTCATTTCTACAAGTCCTAAATCAGATAATTGACCAACTTGAGGTTTTGCTTTATCGTCTTCAATTGCAAGTTCAAGTTCTTCCATAATTGCTAATTTATCAACACGAGAAGTCATATCAATAAAGTCAATGATAATCATACCGCCGATGTTGCGTAAACGTAATTGGCGTGCAATTTCATGTACTGCTTCGATATTTGTTTTCAAAATGGTTTCATCTTGTGTTGCTGAGCTTACGAATTTACCTGAGTTTACGTCGATAACAGTAAGAGCTTCTGTTTGTTGTATAAATAAGTATCCGCCTGAAGGCATATTAACTTTCATATTTAAAGCAGCTTTGATTTCTTTATGAACGTTTGTTGCGATTAATAGCGGTTCATTTCCTTTATATAAAGTTACCTGAATATTTTTATTCATATGCCAGTTTTGTAATAACGCCTGAACTCTGTTTAGAGCAAATGCGGTATCCACAATAATTTCAGTAACGTCTTCAGAACAAGCTTCTCTTATTACCCTGTATAACAAGTCTTGGTCTCTGTATAAAAGATTTGGCGGAGTTAAAGATTCTGCTGCTGTTACAATGTTATTCCATTTTTCCAACAGAATTTCTAAATCTTCTTGTATATCAGCTTCTGATTGATTTTCAGCTTCAGTTCTTATGATTACGCCAACACCGACAGGTTTCATAAGGCTTACGATAGATTTCAGTCTTGCACGTTCTTTTGAAGATTCTATTTTACGGCTTACGTTAATTCCCGGTTCGCTTGGCATTAAAACTAAAAATCTGCCCGGTAAGCTTATTTCTGTAGTAACTCTTGGACCTTTATGTCCTGTAGGTTCTTTTACAACCTGAACTACAAGTTTTTGATTTGGTTGTAATTTATCTTTTAATGCCCCTTTACCCATTACGTCTTGAGCGTGTAAAAAACCCATTTTATCAACGCCGACATCAACGAATGCTGCATCAATACTTGGCAAAACGTTCTGTACTGTTGCAAGGTAAACATCACCTAATAAAACTTCACCTCTATTGATATAAAGATCTAAAACTTTATCACCTTCCATTAGTGCGCCGATATTATCGCGTTCAGCAATTACAATTTTTTTAGAAGTTTGTTGATTGTTTAAACCATAATTTTTTTTGTCTTTCATTTAAAAATTCCTTTTCTTTTTACAACTCAATACCGTTATAATCAAAAAATCTAAGACGCTTAATGTCAAAAGCTGTATTTTCAGATATTATCTGCATAATATCATCAGCCCTAACTGCAGGTATTTCACTACCCTGACCTGTTTTTAGCACTATGTACAAATCACCGTCTTTAAATGAATACGATTTTATTGACGATTTGATATTTGAAGTTTTTAGTAAACCTTTTTTGTTTTTCTTCGTGAGTAAAATTTCTTCAC
>CAYLHN010000146.1:0-4219 GCA_964383455.1 uncultured Muribaculaceae bacterium
ACATCCGAATTGGTTGCGGGAGTCGGATTCGAACCGACGTCTTACAGTTTATGAGACTGCCGCTGGAGCCGCTCCAGTCAATCCCGCATTTGATCCACCTGCATAAACGCAGGCGAACTGAAAACGTTACACCGCCACTCTTCCCTCCGTCCGCTCGCGGACGAGTCCGCGGTGGCGGACGACGCGCACGAAGCCCGGCGACACGCCGAACTCCCGCGCCACATCCGCCGCGCGGCGGCCACCCGACGTGCATGCCTCGAAGATCGCGCGCGTGCGGTCCGAGCAGCGCCAACTGACGGACGCCTTCTCGCGCGCCCTGGCGCGGATCTCGGCCTCCTCGCGCGCCTCGACTATCCGCGGCGCGGCAGCTGAGACGGGGATCGCGAACTCGTCGAACTCGACCGTCGCGTCCCGGCATCGCACCTTCGCCCGCCGATGGTAGTCTATCACCTGCCGCGCGATCTGCGTCTTCATGTACGAAACCGTCTCCGCCGCGCTCCGCGCACGGAACGCGCCGCTGCGCACGGCCGCGACGAACTTCACGAACACGTCCTGCACGGCGTCTTCCGGCTCGTCGCATCCGCGCCGCACGGCGTAGGCGAGCATGACGGGCGCAAAGGCCGCGTAGAACGCCGCCCATTTTCGCTCGTCCGCATGCTCGATTCCCGAGCAGACCGAATCGTCTATCCTTTCCATGTGTCAAAGTCCTTTTCTGGTGGGCCTGGCGGGATTCGAACCCGCAAAGACCTGCGGTCTGAACGCAGTATGTCTGCCTGGTTGCATCACAGGCCCGTTTGGTGCTCCCGGCGGGACTCGAACCCGCAGGAACAGATATTTTGAGTATCCGATGTCTGCCGATTGCATCACGGGAGCGTAAAAAATTGTGAGGCCGGTCCTCGCGCGCGCGGGGCCGACCTCTTCTTCCGACTACTGGCGTCTCCAGCAGGCTTCAGTTCACGAACCCCGAGCAATAGCGTCCAAGTCGCAGATTCATCATCCGCAACTTCGCGCGCATATTCTCTAAGTTCGTCTTCATTTGAAATCTCTTTCCTTTCTTGCTTTCACCAGCATAAACGCATTCCGCTGGAAAACGTTACACCGAGAGCGATGGTGGTAGGAGGAGAGGGAGTTGAACCCCCGACCAAGGCCTTATAAGGACCCTGCTCTAACCGCTGAGCTACCCTCCCAGCAATTCATAATGCAATATAGCACTGGGCATGCCAACGGAGCGCGTCAAAAGACCTCGGACATAGAAATTTGAATGAGGTCTCTGGTGCAAAGCAGGCATTGCCGCAAAAAGATGTCGATTCCCTGCAAATAGCTGCGCATGTCTCCTTCTCTAAGATTTCGTCCGCGCCATAATCTCATTTCGCCATGCGCAAGCGTTCCCCACCATTACCTACCGCGAAATCTATCCAAAATTATAATTGCTATACTCCCGCCAAGAGCTTCGCCATTCGACGGCGTTTCCCCCTTCCCCAGCAAGCCCAGGGGAAAGTGTCACGCTTCATGAGGCCTCCCCGCGCTCTGAACAACGCGCCGAGTGCATGATGTTCAAGAAGCACTTTTAGGACTTCCTCATAACCATTGTAAACACAAGCCTCCAAGATGTCATCCGCGTCGTGTTCTGACAGAGGGAACTTCATGCCCACCAGCACGAAAAGCATGAAATCGACAATCCCTTGTTCGATCTGCCATCCGTTCTTGCGGAACCAGTTTCCGCGTACCTGCGGAGCATCATAGAGCGTGACTTCGGGCAATATGCGAGAGCCCCGTTGCCTAAGGTTCAGATTGCCGCCGAGCTTCACAGCCGTCTGCACAGCGCCATAATCCATTCTCTGACACGCATATACGAGAGCAGTGTCCTCATCACTAAATCCCTCCACCGAATAATCTTCAAAAATTTGTCTCCTACAACCACCGTACGAGGCGAGTAGTATCTCGATCGGTTTGGCGAACCGCGATTCGTCAAACTCCGGTTCGTTCGAACGACAGTCCAGACCGCTCAGATCCATGATCGTCTTCCCGCCGATGCTACGGGAAAGGAAATTAGGATTGGCCCCATGCTCAAGGAGCATCTTCGACAGTTCCACATCCTTACTCAGCCATGCAGCATGCTTTAACGGCGTTGTGCCGATCCACATTCCCCCATAAACACTGCAGTCGACATGTTCGCAATGCGGGATGTTCGGATCTGCGCCGGCATCCAACAGAAGAGAAACGACCTGGATTCCCATTTCTCTCGCATCAGGCTCATCCAGGCTTCTTTCTCCAATGGCAATGATCGCATCAAGTAACGGAGTCCCGCCATCCCGATCTTCAACCAACACATTGGGATTCGCACCCGACTCGATTGCTTTACGGACATCCGAAGCGTCAAGGTCCTTGCATGCCTTAAGGAGCGTCGCGTCTAACTGCGAAACGTCCTTCTCCACATTCTGCACGGATGGAAAGACGAGAGGCGGCACATCCTCAAAGTTCCTGATGTCGTTGGGATTGATCGCCGTATCCGTCAAACTGGCTGGAGAGTTTGGAACCGCGCCATATGAAAGCAGCAAACGATTGACCTGTGCATTCGCATTCGCCAACTCTTCATCACCTCGGCAACATATTTCATCACTCCATACATGTTCAAGCGGCATGTCGTTGAAACTTCCGCCGTCATCTCTTGATGCATTCACATCTGCCCCGGCCTTTACAAGAAACTCAACCAGCTCTGGTTCCAAATGAGCCGCATGCCACATCAACGGACATCCTTTTTCATCCCTGGCCTTAATGTCAAGCCCTTTTGCAAGCATCATCTCAATTATCTTGATGCGACGGCGGATGGCCTCTTGTATGATAGCAGCATACTCCTCTTGCGCCTCTTGTGACAAATCGCTGTCGTCATCATCTTCATCTTCGCCGCTTTCAAACTGCCAAAAGTATTTTTCGGACAGCAGACACTCAAAAACTATCGGTGTTCCTCCTTCATCTACCATATTAACATTTGCACCGGCGGCAATCGCCTTTCCCGCCAATTCAACATCAAGATACGAACAGGCCTTTTGCAAGTCCTTATCCGGCTGAGACAATTCCTCTACATCATCACTCATTATCCGTTCCTCTTTCCCATACAACGAAAGGAACATCTTCTCCGAAATCACGACGCCTTCACTTGCGTTATGTCGGCGATTGACATTCAATTTGATTTCAATGCCGTTCGAAGTTCCGCCACGGTCTGTTTTAGGTCATTTAAGGCATCAGCAAAACCGATTCCTTCAGGAGTTATGAAATTCGCAAATCCAAAATAATCAGCCTCTATATCATCAGCCAGCCGCGTGGCAAAGGATCTAAACTCGTAATCGGGGAATTCCGCGACTTGTTTCCTCCTCTCGTCATCCTCCCATCGGATAAAAAGGCGCGGGATACCTTCCACCAGCTCTTCGGAAATATCATAACGATGTTCCTCATCAGAGAACCATTCTGACATCAGACCACCTTTCGCAAGCTTGTCTATGCACATTTGAAGTATGTCGAAAGGGAATGAATGATAGACATATGACGCTGAAAATGTCGTTTCTCCACAATGAAAAACAATCCATCCATAATACTCACATGTCAGTATTCGCCCTAAACCCAATTCCTGCCGACGAATCTTCAGTGTCTCAGCAAGTTCTTCATATTTGCGAGACGCCGCCTCATCTTTCGGAATCTCAAAATCCCCGTCTACGGCCTTACCTTCGCGAAAGCAATATGCCAAGTCCTCTGCGGCAAGATAGCAACCTGCATTCGCCGATTTCTTCAAGAGCGAGACATATTCATTACCATCATGAAACACACCTCCATTGTCGCTAATGTATTCATACATGGCATCTCCATTACCGGAGTCCATGAATTCGCGGATACACGCGATATCCTCTTCAGACATATAGCCCATCAACATATCGTCTACCCCCTCTCATTTTCAGACCGACCGGATCTACACTACCTGTCTTTGTTTAAGTGTCGCCGACGGTGGGATTCGAACCCACGACCACTCACCGGATTTCTCCGGCTTAGCTCTGACCGCTGAGTCTACGTCGGCATAAGACTTTGTGTCTCCACCTCCAACATGCCGCTCAGCACCTCGGAGAGGAAGATTTGTGTACGGGACTGGATTCTTGGTCAGTGTCTCAACTCACTGTATCCAGTCTTTGTACGCGTCGGGACACGAACCTTTTGGCCGCGCCGAAAGAAC
>CAYLHN010000147.1:0-4182 GCA_964383455.1 uncultured Muribaculaceae bacterium
ATTTTTGTGCATATTATGCCTCCTTTTTACTTATTACTACTCTATCATTATTTAGATTTTTGCGGATTTTGTCAAGGATATCTATTTAAAAATTTACAACAACTTAATACATTAACTCTTATTTTTTAAAAAAGTCAAATACTTATCACCGTATTTTTTTTGTTTTACAACATCATATTTTGAAAAATCAATTTCAACAGTATGTTCCAAAATTAATATTCCAAATTCAGTTATTGTATTTAAAACATGTTCGTAAACACCTGAATAATAAGGCGGATCAACATATACCACATCAAAATATTCTTCTGGTATAACTTTTAAACTATCACCTTTTATAAGTCTTTGATTTTCTCCGATTTTTTTGTAATTATTTTCCAAAATTTTAAAAGTTTTAGGATTTTTTTCGATTGCGGTAACATTTTCAAACCCTCTGGACAAGGCCTCAAGTCCCATAATTCCTGAGCCTGCAAACATATCCAAAAAACTTGCACCATCAAAATCAATTAAAGACTGCAAAGTGTTAAAAAGCGCCATTCTTACTTTTGAAAGTGTCGGGCGCGTAATATTTTCGTCAGGAACTAAAAGCTTTTGCCCTTTGTATTTTCCGGCAGTTATATTCATGCCTTATCTCCGTTTATAGCAAAATAAACATCCTTTAATCGTTTTTTGCTTATGTGAGTATATAATTGAGTCGTTGCGACATCACTATGACCTAATAATTCCTGAACAACACGCAAATCTGCACCATTTTCAAGTAAATGCGTTGCATAAGAGTGCCTTAGAGTATGCGGTGAAATATTTTTGTGTATTTTTTTACCTTGTTCGTGTATAAACACATATATATCTTGTCTGTTCAAACATTTACCTTTATCAGAAATTAATAGTAATCTTGTATCAAGTCTATATTTTTTTATTAAAAATTCTCTTTCCGGCAAATAATTTTTTAATGCTTCTATTGCTTTTGTACCTAAAGGAACAATACGTTCTTTTGAGCCTTTACCAAATGCCGTAAGATATTTGGCATTGATATCAAAACTTGAAATTTTTAAATTTATAAGTTCAGAAACACGCAATCCGCATCCGTAAAGCAATTCTACGATAACTCTTTCCGTCAGAGTAAGATTTTCCCGCAAAATTTCCTCTATTTCGGAAATTGTCATAACTTTCGGTAATCTTTGCGGAATTTTAGGTCTTTCTACAGTTAATGTAGGGTCGAATTTACACATTTCGTTAGCGCAAAGCCATTTAAAAAATCCTCTTAAAGATGCAATTTTTCTAATAACACTTGTAGGTGAATAATTTTCTTCACGCAAAAAACGAATATATGAATTTATGCCGAGTCTTGTAACATTATCAAACTCTGGATGCTTAGAATAGTCTAAAAACATAAGAATATCACGCCTGTATGCATCAATGGTATTCTTTGCAAGTCCTCTTTCCAGTTCTAAATATTCCAAATATTCTGCTACAATTTGCGTATCCATATTCGCATTATAATATTTTTTTGAAAAATTTTAATGCTTTAAATAATGTATATTATTTTTTAAGCCAAAAATATATTTTTTGTTTTATACTGATACTAAATCACAGGTAAATTATATGAATTTAGAAAAATACAAAGCAACAATAGGAATAGAACGATTAAAGTCTTTTGGTTATGGAATAGAAAACATAACCGAGGAACTTTTAATAAAAATGTATGAGTTAAATATTAAAACATCGCAAGCTTTATATCCGGCTTTATCTATTGTAGAAGTTCAGTTGAGAAATGCTATTGATACAATGCTGCAAACTGTTTTCTCTAAGACCTGGTTAGAAGATGAATTGAAGGCACAAAAACTTTTATTGGATTATGATTATAATAAATTACAAAAAGCCTATGAAACATTAAAAAAGAGATATGGTGAAAATAATATAACACATGGAAAATTAATAGCAGAACTAACTATTGGCTTTTGGGTTAGTTTATGTTCTAAAAAATATAACTCTAAAATATGGACTAAAAAGGGAGCTTTTCGAGGTGTGTTTATTGATTATCCAAAAGATAAACGAGAAAAAATACATGAAATTTCAGAAAAATTAACAAGGATTAAAAATTTTAGAAATAGAGTTTTTCACCACGAACCTATTTTATACAAAAAAGAAAAATTTGGCATAATTTATAATATAATATGTGAAATAATTGCTTATCTACCAAAAGATAATTCGGGTATATTTAAAAGAACTAATAATTTTCCGAATGAAATCGCAAAAATACTACAAGAGGTAAATAAAGCAAAAACTCTGAGCACTTTGCAAAGCAGGTAGAAACTCAGAGTTATCCTTTATTATTATAATATGTTTTACAAAATTTTTCAAGTGTTTGACTCAGTTTAAAACTTTATTATACTAATCCACAGAGAAGATTTCTTTAATATCATCGAGTGTGAGTGATTTTGTAATATTTCTATCAACAGAAATTACGCTGTCAACAAGGTTACGTTTGATTGATTTAAGTTTTTGAATTTTTTCTTCAACTGTATTTTTAGTAATAATTCTATATACAAATACTTTTTTGGTTTGACCGATACGGTAAGCACGGTCTGTTGCCTGGTCTTCAACTGCAGGGTTCCACCAAGGGTCATAGTGGATTACATAATCTGCACCGGTCAAGTTCAAACCTGTACCGCCGGCTTTCAAGCTGATTAAGAAAATTGGAATACTGTTTGAAGAATTAAATCTTTCAACTGCACCCTGACGGTCTTTCGTTTTACCTGTTAAATATTCATACGGAATACCTGTTCTTTCAAGCCATCCTTTAATAATATCAAGCATATCAACAAACTGGCTGAATAAAAGAACTCTGTGTCCTTCGGAAATAATCTGTTCAAGCATTCCTTTTAAGTGTTCAAACTTACCTGATTGGATTTCACCCTTAACCATATCTTTATCATATAAACGAGGGTGACAGCAGATTTGACGCAATCTGAGTAAAGCTGAGAAAATTGATAATCTGCTCTTTTCAAGACCGTTTTGCTCAATAGATTTGAACAATTCTTCTTTTGTACTGTCAAGAACATCCAAGTAGAAGTCTTTTTGTTCAGGAGTCATTTCGCAGTATGCGATATTTTCAACTTTATCAGGTAAATCTTTTGCAACGTCACGTTTCATACGACGTAAAATGAACGGATAAATTTGCATTTTTAAACGTTTTTCAACAGTTTTGTCACCGCGTTCCATAATCGGGTTAACATATCTGAAATTAAATTCTGCCACGTTAAACAAGAATCCCGGCATTAAGAAATCAAATACTGACCATAATTCTTCAAGTCTGTTTTCAATTGGTGTACCTGAAAGAGCAAGTCTATGATCGGAATTTAATTGTTTTACAGACTGAGCTGTTTGACTCATAGCATTTTTAATATTTTGAGATTCATCAAGAATTACATATCGGAATAATATTTCTTTTAATTCTTCAATATCGCGTCTTATTAAGGCATAACTTGTAATTACTATATCGTAATTTGGTATTTCAGAGAACAAATTTTTTCTGTCAACGCCTGCTAATTTTAAACATTTTAAATCAGGCGTAAATTTTTGAATTTCTGATTCCCAGTTAAACACAACAGATGTTGGGCATACAACCAATACAGGCATATCACCATCAACTTCTTTTGCTTTTTGGATTAAACTAAGTGCCTGCAAGGTTTTACCAAGCCCCATATCATCTGCCAAAATACCATTTAAACCGTACTTGTACATAAACCAAAGCCAGCCAAAACCTTTCATTTGATATTCACGAAGCTCGGCATGCACACCTGTTGGCAATTGTAAATCTTCTTCGGTAGAGAATGATGAAATTTGCGACCAGAATTTTTGGAATTCTTCACTTAAAACAAGCTCAAAACCTCTCGTTTGTAATTCTTGAACTAATCCTGCACGATAAGTTTTTACTAAAAATTTATTTTCATCATTTCTATACGCATCAAACGAATTAAATGAACGCATCATTGCGTAAATGTTTTCCGCAGGGTACTCAACAAATCCCAAACTTCTTACACGACTGTACTTTTCATTATTTTGAATTGTTTCGTAAATTTCGTCAAAATTAATTATATCTTCACCAACTTGACCATATAGTTGAATTTCAAATGAAGCAATCAATAAGACAATTAATGAGGATGGTAATTTAGAAGTAGAATG
>CAYLHN010000148.1:0-4181 GCA_964383455.1 uncultured Muribaculaceae bacterium
CAGTTGAAAGACATTTCTTAGTGTCTTAGTGCCATAGTATCTTAGTGTCTTTAAACAATTAATAAATTTGTTTGGTAGGTTGAAACCTTTACTACAAGCGGGTTTTACCCCCCCCCGAAATTAAATTTTTGTGCATATTATGCCTCCTTTTTACTTATTACTACTCTATCATTATTTAGTTTTTTTCGTACTTTGTCAATCCTTGTAAGCTATTTATTTTACATTTATTTATATTCTTACTGCCTTAGTGCCCTAGTATTTTAGGGCTTTTATCAAGGCTCCTTTAAATAACTATATTCCTAATGCCATACGGTTTAGCATTCCTAACATGTCTTGACCGCTATACATTGATTTCTTTTCATTTTCAAGCTTCTCAACTCTGTCTTTTATTGATTTAAAATCTGCTTGAACTTGTTCAGGTTTTGCAACAACATCTACGCCTGTTGAAATTCTTACACTTTTTTGAACATTGTTAAATTGAGGATTAACAGCTTTGTTTGCCTGAGCAGATGCAGAATTCACAAATTCTTTAACCGCAACATCAAACTTATCAACTACATCTTTTAAATCTTTAATCACAGTTGTATCAATACCTAATAATTTACCCATTTCTTTTATATCCAAGAAAAGTTGATTTTTATCAACTGCAGAAGTTTGTGCTTGTTGTGTACTTTGAGTCTGTTCAACTTTTTTAGGCTCTTTTGCTTTTTCAGCTTGAGCAATCAATGTCTGAGCCTGAGCTTCACTTTTTACTGACGAAGGATCAATACCCAAAGCTAATAATTTTTTAATAGTTTCTTCACTTAAACCACCACCGACAGAATGAACTCTGCTTACAGCAGTTGTCATATTTGCATTAACACTTAAAATTGCTTCTATTCCCATACACACATCCTTTTAATCATCAAAGACATGTTATTTATCGGAACTTTTTATTAATAACTTTAGACTTTGTTAAAAATATTTACAAAATAAAACGGCGAGCATAAATGCTCGCCGCCTTATCATGAAAAATATCAAATACTACTATTCAAATTTTGCAACATCTTGAACTTTTGCATATGTTCTTAGAACTTCTGCCACAGACCAAGCTTGATTTACTGTTCCTTTTGAGTGATAATCACCTGTTGCGTCAAATATTTCTGCAATACCGCCTACACAACATCCGCTATCAGCGTGAGCCGGAACTTTACCTTCCATATGGTTTAATAATGGTGTTATAAATCCGACAACTTTTTCTTTTGCTTCTTTTGTATTACCGTAAGCATTCAAGTAAGCGTCGCAGAACGGACCTATTTGCCAGCTCCATACAGTACCTTGGTGATAAACTGCGTCACGGGTATCACCGTTTCCGTTTGGATAATATGGTGCGTAACCGTCTTCATCTTTTGCTAAAGAACGAAGTCCGTAAGGTGTAAGCAATTTATCTTCAACAGTCTTTACAATACTCTTTTGTGTTTCTTTATCAAAAGCACAGTTTGGTAAAGCTGCTGCGATAATTTGGTTCGGACGAACCTGTTTACCGCGGTTTACTCTGTATTCAGGATTATTAGGAGTATCAATCAAATCATATAATCCTCCTTTTGGATTAATGAATTTTTGCATACTGCCTTTTACAACATCTGCAAGTTGAGTATACTGTTTGGCTTCTTCTTTTTCACCGAATTTGTCGGCTAATTTAGCCATAATTCTCAAGCCGTTGTACCATAAAGCATTAATTTCTACCGCTTTACCGTCACGAGGAGTGTAAGGATGAGATTTTCTTGCGTTAGGATCCCATTTTGCAGAGTCCATCCATGTTAATTGACCGTCATCAGCAGTAATCAAGCCGTCTTTATCCATACCGATTCCGCTGTTGCCGTCGCCTACTGGAAGTTTACCTTGTCCTTTAGCAACAATACCTTTCATTAAAGGATTTTGTTGTTCAAGTTCATCAGCAGTCATTCTTCCATACATGTGATGTTTTACAACATCTTTTAAAGCTGTATATTGTTCTTTTACAAATTTGTTATCAGCTTTATCACCTGCAGCTTGTGTATATTGGTCTAAAGCGTTAAACCACCACATTGAAGCGTCAAGAGTATTGTAACCCGGCCTGTCATTTGCACCTTCAGGGAAGTTGTTTGGTAACATACCGTTATTTGCATATTTTGCAAATGATGTCAAAATTGATTTCGCATCATCAAAACGTTTTGTAGTAAGAGTTAATCCCGGCAAAGCAATCATTGTGTCGCGTCCCCAGTCATTAAACCAGTGGTAGCCTGCCATAATTGTTTTTCCGTCAATAGAATTTCTGTGAACTACAAATTGATCTGCTGCACGTTGAAGATTATCTATTGTTTTGCTTCTTGGCAAGCCTGACTGTTTAAATAATCCTTCTAAACGGTCTTGTTTTTTAGCAACTTCATTTTGAATACTTACTTCACGTTTTACAGGAGAAGTTGCAGCCATAAATGAGAAAGTTTCACCAGGTTTAAGTGTTACTTCAAGTTCAAGTGGTTGATATACACCGTCTTCTTTTTGTTGAAGTCCTCTGTCGGCTTCTCTTTGGTAGTAATAATCGTTATAGAAATTACCTTTGTCATTAACTTTAACAGGTTTTGACCAAGCTAAATATGTTGGTTCAACATTGTTATCCCATTTTTTAGCATTAACAACGGCACCTTTTGTACCTCTTGAATAGTACCATTCTTTAACACCGTTTCCGCCGCCGTGGATACTTCTGTTATTAACAAATGGTCTAACCTTAATTGTAATAGGATCTGAACCTTCAGGCGCATTGTATGTGTAACCTGTAACAACTTCAGGATTGCCAACTTTTTCCGGCATTACAAGTTGCTTTTTCAAAGATTTATTTTCACCTAAATCATATTCCCAAGTAGGAACAGGCAAAGTTGTAAAGTCTTTAATCTTTACCATTTCATCTTTTTTAAAACCTTCTTTCATTCCGCCGTAAGATACGTTCGAAATTTTAAGATTTTTTCCGCCTACAGAAACCTCATCTTCAATTCTTTGCAGAATAATGTTTCTTTCTACAGGTGCGTTCTTAGATGAAGCTAAAAGTCCGTGATACACACGCGAATTGTTACCATCAACGGTAGCTGATGCATAAGAACCGTCCCCTGAGGTTTCAATCCATTCCATTTTTTCTAAATTTGTTCTTTTAATAGGGTTTGTTTGCTTGGCCGTAAAAGCAAAATAATTCGGCTTAAATGTATTTAAGATAGTTTTCATGATACTTGGATAAAATAACCTAAATATTTTTTTTGCCGTCATGCCGACATAATATTTACATTAATTTACAAAATCTTAAAATAAAAGTTCAATAAGTAATTATAAAACCAAAAGAAAATAAAATATTACAAAAAAAGGAGCCGGCACCACGACTATGACTATGATTTGGTGCCGGATATGTTTAGATTTTCAAAAACGGGAGAGTTATAATCAACATTCAGGTGATTACAACCCGTTTGTAATTATATTTTAGCATTTTGGAAAAATTTTTCAAGTCTTTTGTTAATTTTAGTTACAACTTGTAACAGTCCAGCTTAACTGTGTTCCGTCAGGACACTTACCCGTTTCATCTGCTTTTAGATAATCCATGTTGTCATTTTCGATAACCCAACGAGTACAGTATCCCTTACCAAAACAATATTCAGTAAGTTTTTCTTCACTTATTCCGCCGGGATAAACTCCTTGATTGGTAAAATCGAATTTAAATAAATCTTTTCCGTATTCATTTTTACCTTTATTTGGTCCATCTATATCAACTTTTGCATAACCTTGATAATATAATCCAGAATAATAATTACTTGAATCCGGACTATATGAGTAAAAATAAATACTCATACCATCGGCTAACAAAACAGTAGAATCATTTATTCGCTTAGAAACCTTCATAAATTCTGATAATCTATCAGTATACAATTTGTCACCATCTAGCCCTCGTGATATGGCATAATCAGCCCATTCTCCCATATCACCATATATAACTTGAGCCCTATCATAAGCTTCATTTAAGGAAGAATATATTTTTTTAACTTTGGTGATTCTTTCTTTGTCGCCTGTTGCGTGGTTAAGATTTGGTAAAGTCAACGCCGCAACAACACCAATTATGCCGATTACAATTAATGTTTCAGCTAAAGTAAAGGCTCTAAGGCACTGAGGCACTAAGTTACTAA
>CAYLHN010000149.1:0-4146 GCA_964383455.1 uncultured Muribaculaceae bacterium
CGAATTATTGACAGGAGTATCAAAAAGTCAAGTATCAAGAAAAATTAGGGGGTTGTAATAGTATATGAACCAAACATTAGAGCTTAAAGGAACATTTGAACAACGTGAGAGTAAGACAGCTCCGGGATTTCCCAATATACCATCAAATGCCAATTTATCTGTTGAAAGAATGAAACGTCACCATAATAGTTTAATTCGTTTACAAAAATATTGGAATAAAACAAATGTCATACAAGGTGCACTTATTGGTGTTTACTATATCAAAGTTGCAGCGAAGAGCAATCGTGTTCGAGGTCTATTTAATAACGAGAGCATTGTTGGTGCAAGGTTCTATGATGATGAAACTCCAAAACACCTTATTATTCATCATGTGTCAATGGAAAAGCTTAATAAGGCGATAATAGATCTTAGCAAGTGTATTAATGAAGTTGAAATCAATTATGGGGAATCTATATCTTATAATCAAATTCAGGATATTATAGATGAAAAAGCAAAAATAAATTTTGAAAATATTAAAAAAAGTATTTTCTTAAATATTTTGGTTGATTGCTATTATGTTTCAAAGTTTGATGTGTTCTTAAATGCGGATAGTATATCTGACCAGTCAATTATTTCAATTTTTGATACTGGTGTAAATACTGCAAAAATCCTTGAAAATATAGGTATATATATCGATAATAATAGAATTATTGACGAGACCACTGTATTTTTAAGACCAGATGAAATAACTTTATTAAAAAATAAAGCTCCGTATTTAATATCAATGGCTCTTAGCGATTTGTCTGAACTAACAAAAACAGATTTTGAATTTAATAATAAAGAAAGACTATCTATTCCGTCACCTGATAAAGAGCCTGTAATTGGTGTAATTGATACTTTATTTGATCAAAATGTATATTTTTCAGAATGGGTAGATTTTAGAAACTTAATACCAAAAGAAATTGAAATCGGTAATGATGATTATAAACATGGAACGGCCGTTTCTTCAATAATTGTTGATGGTCCAACATTGAATCCTCGTTTGGAAGACAATTGTGGAAGGTTTAAAGTTAGACATTTTGCTGTTGCCGCTGGAAAGAGCTTCAGTTCTTTTAGTATCTTGAAAAATATAAAACAAATAGTAGAAGAGAATCGTGATATCAGGGTTTGGAACTTATCATTGGGTGCAAAAATTCCAGTGAATCCAAATTTTATTTCTCCAGAAGCAGCTATTTTAGATAAAATTCAATTTGAAAATGACGTTATATTTGTAATTGCAGGAACAAATAAAGATAAATCTGTAAAAGAAAATATGGCGATCGGTGCTCCAGCAGATTCAATAAATTCTCTAGTTGTCAATTCTGTAAATGAGAACAAAATACCTGCTTCTTACACAAGAGTCGGTCCAGTTCTTTCATTTTTTACAAAACCAGATATCTGTTATTACGGAGGAGATGATAAAAATAAGATTAAAGTTGCAACTAATGAAGGTTTTGAATTCGTTCAAGGGACATCCTTTGCCGCACCTTGGATTGCAAGAAAATTATGTTATTTGATTTCGGTGTTAGGATTAAGTCGTGAAGTTGCAAAAGCACTAATAATTAATTCTTCAACCGCATGGGACAAACAAACTATTAGTCCATCATTTATAGGCCACGGGGTTGTACCTATAAAAATTGATAATGTTGTAAATACGAAGGATGATGAAATTCAGTTTATTTTATATGGTGTAAAAAAGAAATATGACACTTATAATTATAATATCCCAATTCCGATAAACAAAGGTAAACAACCGTTTGTTGTAAAAGCAACATTATGTTATTTCCCTTGTTGCTCAAGGAACCAAGGTGTAGATTATACTAATACAGAAGTAGAAATATCAATTGGTAGACTAAACGGAGAAAAAATACAAACAATTAATAACGATTACCAATCAGAAGATTTTGGATATGTTTATGAAGCTGAAGCAAGAAGAAAATTTAGAAAATGGGATAATGTTAAGCATGTTCGCGAAGTTCTAAAACCCAAATCCCGTCCCAAAAAGCTTTATGATAAAGGTATATGGGGTATAAGTCTTAAAACAAAAGAAAGATTAGACAATAAAAAATGGGGCGAAGGATTAAAGTTTGGAGTCGTTATTACATTAAAAGAAATTGAAGGTGTTAACAGAATAGAAGAATTCGTTCACAATTGTCAGTTACGAGGTTGGCTTGTTAATCGAATTGATGTTAAGAATAGGATTGAACTATACAACATTGCTGAAGAGAACATAGAATTCGAAGATTAGGAAGGAGTGATTAGATTTGACAAGAAAATTGATCCCAATGGCTATCTGCTACGATTTTGACGGAACATTGTCTCCTGGCAATATGCAAGAATATGGTTTTATGGATAGTCTTCAAACTACACCTAAGAAATTTTGGCTAAAATCTAATAAATACGCTCAAGATAATTCTGCGGATTTTAACTTAGCCTATATGAAAAGGATGATTGAAGAAGCTCATGCTAAAGATGTTCCTTTTAATAAAGAAGCCTTTTGCGAATATGGCAAAACTGTAGAACTGTATAAAGGAGTAGAAAGTTGGTTTAAAAGGATAAATAAATATGGAAAAGAACATGGCATTGATGTAAAACACTATATAATTTCTTCTGGATTAAAAGAAATTATTGAATGCACTTCCATCGGTAAAAATTTTGAGTGTATTTTTGCATCTGCTTACATATATGATGCTAATGGAGTACCTTGTTGGCCTGCAAATGTCGTAAACTACACATCGAAAACGCAATATTTATTTCGAATTAATAAAGGATGTTGTGATATTAATGACAACAAAACAATCAATGCCTATGTCAAAGAAAGTGACCGTCCCGTGCCGTTTAAAAATATGATTTTTATTGGAGATGGCGAAACAGATATACCAGCAATGAAAATGGTTAAAGTCAACGGGGGACACTCTATTGCAGTATATAATTCTACCAAAAAAGGTAAAAAAGATAAAGCAAAGCATCTTATTGAAGAAGATAGAGTTAATATTATTGCAAACGCCGATTATTCAAACAATAAAACAATTGATCAGTATGTGAAAGCTGTTATTAATAAAATAGAAATTGATAATCAAATTAATAATCTTGAAATAAAATCATTATAAATTTTGTTATTTAGGTTATTAATTTTTAAAATGGTAAATAATAATTTGAAACAAGAATTAACGTTAAAACACAAAATAATACAAAACTTATCAAAAAAATTATCAGTTACTTTGAGAATGAATTATCTGTGAGTTTGAGAGTTTTTATCAGTAAGTTTTGAAATTCTTCCCTCGAAACTTAAAAAGTTTGAGAATTCTCTCAAACTTCCGGGGTTACTTTTCTTAATCTCTCTGATAATCTACATCTACAGTAGTATTCTTAGACTAACAGATAATTTATACTACAAAAAGTGTCCGAAAAACCATACTATTATTTAATTATGGGTACTATTTATTTAATTTTTCCTACTTTTCATGTCAAAACCGCGATACTTTGTATCAAAATCCGTGACACTCAATAGGTTAATTAAATGTTTTATTCAGTTGTCATACACAATTTAACTCTGTTTCAAGCACTTTTCAAGTGCATAAGGTAATAATTAAGCACTTTTGTATCATTTAAACACAATATATTTTTAAAACATAAGGAAGTACAGTTCCAAAAGTATATGAAATCAATTTATTTTGGAACTAAGTATCTTATTATTTTGCTACAATTTTGGCCCATTCTCTCATAAGAGTATCTAAACTATATCTGGCATTAGCGGGGCTTGTTGATGGCATTTTGAGACAAGTGTATTTTTCTAATAAATCCGGAAAATATTTTTTAAATGCGGTATATGATTTATTTCCGTTTAAGCAAATGGTCTCAATATTTGGATATGTTTTCAAAAGTTTTCTTATATCGTTTGGTTTTTCATTTTGTATATCAGAATCCAGACTCCCTTCTCTTTTGCAGGACTTTATTGTGTCCCAAAGAGCAATATTGCTATTTAGAAGTATTTTTAATTTTGTTTCATAATCAAGTTCTGATAATTTAGGTTCATTACAAATATTTCCCATAACTTTCCAAAAACGATTTTGCGAGTGAGCGTAATATTTTTGTTCCTCTAATGATTTAACACCCGGCATTGAACCT
>CAYLHN010000150.1:0-4079 GCA_964383455.1 uncultured Muribaculaceae bacterium
CTTATCGGGTGGACAGAAACAGAAAAGGAACGGCACACTTTTTTCTTGATGATTACAGATTCGAGCGTTGTTGGAAATGGGCAGACTCGCAAATTCCTGAATTAAGAAAATATGACGGGGTTTTGTCTCCTGATTTTTCAATGTACACAACATACCCGAAAGCATTCCAAATATGGCAGGTTTATAGAAACAGATGGTGTGCCGCATTTTGGCAAGCACATGGAATTAAAGTTATTCCGACAATAAGTTGGTCTACCGAGGATAGTTACGACTATGCCTTTTTAGGAGTTGAAAAAGGCTCTGTGGTGGCTGTTGGAACGGTTGGTGTGCTTAACGATGAGTATGCTAAAAAGTTGTTCTTGGATGGATTTAAAGAAATGTTGAAAAGACTTGAACCGAAAGAGATTTTGGTTTATGGAAACAGACTGACCGAACTTGATGAATATAAAAATATCAGATGGTTCGAGCCGTACATGAATAAATTTAACGATATAAAAAAGAAAGGACACTAACTATGGGCGGAAGAGGTTCCGGCGGTGGTAAAGGCGGTAGTGGAGGCGGTGCCACTAAAAAAATACCAACAGGTGAAGGCATAACCGATAAAAACGAACTAATCAATTTATATAACAGTATTTCAGGCAATTCTAATTTATCTGTTGAACAGCGTGTAAAAGCAATGCACGACATTGAAGAGCGAATCAAAGAATTAGATGCTAAAAAACAAGCAGACTTAAAACAAAAAAGACTTGATGCTCTTGCAAAGGCTCGTGCAAAGCGTGCTGAAAATAAGAAAAATGGAATTAAACCTGAAAAGAAAGAAAAAGATCCAAGTAAGAAAAAAGCCAAAATGCCTATGCTTAATACAGTTTCAGATTTAAAATTTGACTTACGAAAAAATGTTGAAACTGATGGTCGTATCTATGATGACGATTTCAGGATTCAAGATGAGGGAAATCATATATCTTTATCTGTTCGTTATTTAGGGAAATGGAAAAATCCGTCATACGCTCGTTATGAAGAGGATTATGATTGGCAAGTTATGCACACAAAAAGTGTAAAACAAGTTAATAAAGTTGTAAAACAAATGTCCAAGCGTTCCGGCAGAAATATTACATGGATGCCAAGCGAGAAAAATTGGATTGATATAAGAATACCAAAAATGAAAGGAGACTAATAAATGGGCGGTCGAGGATCAGGTGGCGGCAGATCCGGCGGTGGTGCAAGCAAATCTGCTCCAATTTCAAAAGAAACTGAAAATAAAATTAATAATTTATTGAATCAATCATATAAATATGAAGATGATGCCTTTGAATTCAATAATAGAGCCAAAGGCAATATGGCTATGGCAATTGATTATCGTAAAAAAGGAAAACCTAAAACGGCACAAAAATACGAGGAATATGCAAAAGAAGAATTAAAAAAATCAAAGCAAGCAGAGAAAAAAGCAAAAGAATTAAAGAAAGAAGCAAATAAACTTGCTCCGCAGGAAGTTGTAAACATTCCTCGTTCATACAGTTACAAAGGCGAGCAGGGTTCAAGAAGCGTTTATAAAAGCCTTCAAACCGCCAAAGAACATTGGAAACAAAGAAAAGCTGATACTGTAAGTACAGCTTATGCTGATTCTCCAACAATAGTAAAATCCCCAAAAGGCGGTTATAGTGTTGTTCCGCATAAAATTGCACGAATAAATCAATTAAAAGAAATCAGTCCTTACAGAATCTCTGACGGGGATTAAATAATTGTGTCTGAATGATACAAAACACCGCCCAATGACTTTAATTAAAGTCAATTCCGAGTGATGAATGTGGTTGTACAAATTAAAAAGGAGGTCAATATGACTACAATCACAGCAGAACAAGCACTAAAGAGCAAACAGAATTTTTCAGAATTCTTGGAAAACAACACTCCCGTTCAGGTAACTTCAACAATAGCGGATTACCAAGCAAAGAGCGGAAAAGTCGTTGTAACACTTACGGATTTAACACAAAACTTCGACACCTTTGTTGATGTTGTAAACGATCCGACCGTTTTAGAATTACCTCAAAAACCATACTTCGCTTGGATAGTTACAAATCCCAAAGAACGAATTATGAATGTTTTAAGAACGATCAACGATAGTTCAACTGGTGATTTAGGAATTTTTGTTTTTAAGGCTTTTTTGAACGGCGATAAAATGGACTTTGAATGCCTTTTGAAACCTGAACTAAAAGAAAAACAAAAGAAAACAAAAACAATAACCAAAACAGCCGGTATTCAATACGATTATTGGAAAGTTTATTCAGAAGTCTGCGATGAAATGGGCGAGGGTGACTATCAAATAAAGCCGGCATCACAACATTACCAAAATATACCGATCGGGCTCAAAGGTGCATACATTAAGCAAACAATAAGTGTAAAAGATAATTATGTTGCATCAGAATTATTTATTGGAGATAATAAGCAACTCTTCGCAGACCTTAAAGAACACGAAAAAGAAATTGAAAAGGAACTTGGCACTCTAACTTGGGATTGTAAGGATTCAAATAAAAGTTGCTTTATAAGAAGAATGATATTTGTAGATTTTACAAACCCTGATCGATATGCAGAATTCGCTAAACAACAAATTGAATTAGCCATAAAAGTTAGAGAAACATTCTTTAAATACATATAAATCGCAGGGGTTCATCCCCTGCTTTTTATATTAGACGGTCGGGTAATTTACAAGAGTAATTTATATAATATAGGATTGAAACAATGAGCAAAAAATTTATAATAAAGCATAAACGAAATCATAATGAACAAATGGAATTGACTTTGGAAGAGTTCAAAGTCAAATTTAGTAAGGAATTAAGACAAGCGATTGATGATTATAAGGCTGACGAAGAACGCAAAAATTATCTTCCGCCGTTTGTAAAACCAACCCCTGATTATGAACAGGATTTTTATATGAGCCTTATTTTTAATTTTAATAATTACGCACAAACGCAATATTACATAGCTCAATAATATTGTGTCCGAATGATACAAAATTGCCCACAATGACTTTAATTAAAGTAAATTGTGAGTGATTAATGTTAATGCACATTAAACGAAAGGAGCAATAAATATGGGCATTATGACAACAGACAAAGAAGAAAAAAACTACCAAGCATTTATGAAGGAACTTGAAAAAATATCTAAAAAATATGGGATCGGGATTTCAGGTTGCGGAGTATTTGATTATTGGGATGAAAACGGATTCAAAGAAATCAAATACAAAAAAGATTCCTCAAGCGGTGATTTAAGAATTGAAAAACTGATATTTTCAGACGGTACTTCATTTGAAGATTAAGGAGTAAACAATGATTGAATTAAACGGTATTTACAAACTAAAACACATTAAAGGATTGAATAGCAACACAGATTATGAATACAAAGTAATCGCAATGAACAATGAAAAAACTATGGTTTGTTGTGAGCAATTAGACGGATTTGATGCCGGCGAAAGATTTGTATTTATGGTTGAATGCCTACTTGATCCTGAAAAACCTGAAGATATATATTTTGGCGAAATAATTAGAGAAAAATAATTGTGTTGAATTGATACAAAATCGTTCCCAATGACTTTAATTAAAGTACATTCAGAGCGATTAATGTTAATGCAAATTAAACGAAAGGACAAAACAATGAAAAAGATTGAAAAATTAGAACAAGCAAAACAACAAAAAGGAAATTTTAAAGAATGGGGAATTAATCCAACATTCTATTGGGCTTACCAAAAAACATTGGATACAAAAAACGAAACGATAGATTTTGAAGATGTTGTATGGGAAAAAGATGTTGAACAAATAATCAAACATTGCAAAGAGTTTCATATTAAAACAATTACAATATCTTCCAATTTTTCAGGTGCAATTCAAATTTTAGGAATGTTCGCAGACAATGGATGCAAAATCAAAGGGATAAAAAAAGTATTTTCTCAATATACCGAATTTATGACACACAAAAATAACATTATAAACGCAGTTGAAATTGAAATTAATTAGCAAAAAGAAAGGACAAAACGATGACAAAAACAGTATTAGGAAGCGAAAACACACAGTACGGATTTTACGGAACTA
>CAYLHN010000151.1:0-4078 GCA_964383455.1 uncultured Muribaculaceae bacterium
TTTTACTTATAACTACTCTATCATTATTTAGGTTTTTTCTTACTTTGTCAATCCTAGTAAGCTATTTATTTTACATTTATTTATATTCTTACTGCCTTACTGCCCTAGCATCTTAGTGCCTTATAATTTATGCAGTAAAAATTGATTCGTCAACTCTTTTTGCTATAACTCTGTTACCTAATTCAGTTTTTGTAACAATGCCGTCTTTATTTGTATCTAAGCCTTTGTTAGCACTATATTCTTTTGAACCTGCTTTACAAATAACATCTTTATTAACCTTAGCTGGCATAAATACTAATGCATAGATATCGCCTGATGTAAGTCTTTTACCTGTTAAACCTTTTGCTTTAATATTATTAACAAAGAATTTTTCTACATAATCTAATTGCTGAATTGCAGACATATTTTTCAAAGCCGCAGTAGAAGTACCCAAAGATTTTGCAGTTGATGGCATAAATTGGATTAAGCCTGTAGCTCCGCTCTTTGAATTTACGGCTTTAGAATTTAAGCCTGATTCTGCGTTCATAACACCAAGTAAATCTCTGTAATCACAATTTAAACGTGCAGCAATTTGTTTTACTTTGTCTAAAAATGCTTTATCTAATTTTGCATTTGGTTTACATTTTCCAGAAGGAACTGATTGAGATTCAGAAGTTTGTGTTGTTGAAGTTGCTGAAGAAGAAAAAACTGAAGCTTTAAAATTAAAGTTTGAAAAATCAAAAGCAGAAGCAGAAAATGCATTTGCAAAAGAGCAATTAAAATTAAAACCATCAAAAACATTCGGCATTTGAGGAGTTGCAAAATTATTTTTATTAAATATAAACGGATTGCTAAACGGGTATTGATTTAACAAAAAATTAGCTGACATGAATACTCCTAAAATCTCTCTTGTATTTATAAAGTATTTTTTTCTTAAAAAATTGCTTACTTAAACAAAAAATATTTTATTTTGTAAACTTTTGTTACCAAAATTTCATTTGTGTTAGACTTATGATATGAATATAAAATTTTGGACTGCTTTTTCATCCATAGAAAAAATAAATTCTGAATTTATTCTGAAATTGTATAATCACTTTCAGAATATAGAACAAGCATTTTGGGCTATCAAAAATGACCTTTTACAAATTGAAGGTATAAGTAAGAAAAAAATCGAAAACTTTCTTGAATTAAGAGACAAAATTGATATTGATAAAACATATGAATACGTTGTTAAAAACGATATCGAAATAATTCCTTTTAATTCTGAAAAATATCCAAGATTACTGAAAGAAATTTCAAATCCGCCCGCAGTTTTATATGTAAAAGGTGATTTATCATCGTGTAATTTAGAAAAAACAGTTGCAGTAGTCGGTTCAAGAAAAGCAACATTTAACGGCAAAGAGTCCTTAAAAATAATATTAAAAGGCTTAGCAAACACAGATATTTGTATTGTTTCAGGCTTAGCCTCAGGAATTGATACAACTGCACATCATAGCGCAATAGAAAATAACTTAAAAACAATAGGCGTAATTGCAAGCGGTTTCGACCATATTTACCCTGAAAGTAATCGTGCATTATACAAGAGCATAGAAAACGGTGCAGGTGCAATAATAAGCGAATACTACCCAACGTTTGAACCGCTGAAATTTAGATTTCCGGAAAGAAACAGAATTGTAACAGGTTTAAGCTATGGCACAATCGTTGTTGAAGCCGCAATTAAAAGCGGAGCCCTCATCAGTGCTAATTTAACGCTTGAACAAAATCGAGAATTAATGTGTATTCCGGGATTAATCTCTAATCCAAATACAGAAGGCATATATAAATTAATAAAAGATGGCGCAGCCATTATAACTGAAAGCGAAGATGTATTAAACACTCTTAATTGGGAAATTAAAACAACAGAACAAAAAAATCTGTTTGAAGATAATCTCACTCCTAATGAACAAAAAATTATAAAAACTATTGAAATTGAACCTAAAGGATTTGATTCTATTCAGGCCGAAACATCAATTTCCACAGAAGATATATTGATGTGCTTGACAACATTAGAGCTTAAAGGCATAATAAAACAGGTAGAAGGTGACAGGTACCAAAAGGCATAAAATAATGGCAAAATCAGCAACAAAAACAAAAGAATCTGCAAAAAAAACATCTAAGTCAAATGAAAAAGCGCTTGTAATAGTCGAATCTCCTGCAAAATCAAAAACAATTAAAAAAATTTTAGGCGATAACTATACTATTGAAGCAAGTTTTGGACACATCAGAGATTTTCCTAAAAATGTTTTAGGATTTGACGTTGCCAATGACTTTACACCAAGTTTTGTCATTATTCCGGAAAAGAAAAAAGTTGTAGATAAATTAAATGAAATTGCTAAAAAATGTGCAAAAGTATATCTTGCTTCCGACCCTGACCGAGAAGGAGAAGCAATTGCTTGGCACGTTAGACAAGTTCTAAAAGTCGAAGACGATAAAATACAAAGAATTGAATTTAACGAAATTACACCAAAAGCTGTTAAACACGCAGTTGAAAACCCTCGTGAAATAGATTTGGACAGAGTAAAAGCTCAACAAACAAGACAAATTTTGGATAGACTAGTGGGCTATAAAATAAGCCCTGTATTATGGGAAAAATTAAGAAACAACCACTTATCAGCAGGAAGAGTTCAGTCAGTTGCACTTCGTATGATTTGCGAAAGAGAAGACGAAATAGAAGCGTTTAAACCGGTTGAATATTGGACAATAACAGCAGAACTAGAAAAAGAAAAAGTTACATTTGAGGCCGAGCTTCAAAAAATTCAAGATAAAAAACTTGAAATTAAAAATGAACAGGAAGCAAATAAAATAACAGAATTTTTGAGAGATAAATCAACAGAATTCGTTGTAGACAAAATTTCTAAAAGAGAAACCACTAGAAAACCGCTTCCGCCTTTTATAACATCAACTCTGCAACGTGATGCATCTTCAAAATTAGGTTATGGCGTTGCTAAAACAATGCAGATTGCTCAAAAATTATATGAAGGAATAGAACTTGGTTCTGACGGTGCAGTCGGATTAATTACATACATGAGAACAGATTCTGTCCGCATTTCAGATGATGCTCAAGCAGCAGCAAAAGAATTTATTTTAAATAATTACGGAGAAAAATATTATCCGCAAACCCCTAATAATTATGTAAAAACAGGAAAGAAAAACGTTCAAGACGCTCACGAAGCTATACGTCCATCTTATCCGGACAGAACACCTCAAGATATAAAACAATATCTGACAAATGAACAATATCGTCTATACAAGCTTATTTGGGATAGATTTATGTCTTCTCAAATGCAAAATGCAACAATTGCAAACACATCAATAGATATCAAAGCCGGAGACTATACTTTAAAATCAGGAACCAGCTCTATTATATTTGACGGATATTTAAAATTATATTCAGACGATGAAGAAAACGTAAAAAAATCAATTCCTGAAATGAAAAAAGGCGATATACTAAAACGCAAAAAAGTAAACCCAAAACAACATTTTACTCAGCCTCCGCCAAGATATAGCGAAGCATCTTTGGTAAAAGCACTTGAAGAACACGGAATTGGAAGACCATCTACTTACGCACCTATTATTACGAAAATACAAACAAAAGGATATGTAGAAAAGATAGAAAAAGCTCTTGCTCCAACACTTTTAGGAAGAACTGTTTCCAAACAACTTGTTGAACATTTCAAAACCGTTATGGATTACAAATTCACCGCAGGTATGGAAGCAAAACTTGATGATATTGCAGATAAAAAAGCTATTTGGAACAAAGTTCTAAAAGATTTTTATGAACCGTTTGTAAAAATTGTTTCTGATGCAAAACAAAATATGGAACGAATTAATATAGAAAGTGATGTAGTCTGTCCTAATTGCGGTAAAAAAATGGTAGTAAGAACAAGCCGTTTTGGTTCACAATTTTTAGGCTGTTCAGGCTATCCGGAATGCAAAACAATGATGCCGTTAAATACAAAACCGGAAGATAATAATTCCGAACCTGAAATTTGCGAAGAAAAATGTAAAAAATGCAATTCTGATATGATATTTAAAGTCGGTCCATATGGAAAATATATGG
>CAYLHN010000152.1:0-1927 GCA_964383455.1 uncultured Muribaculaceae bacterium
TAATGGATTGCTTCGTTTCACTCGCAATGACGGTCTATTCACAACTCACAATTCACTATTCACAGAAAAACTTAGTGCCCTAGTGCCTCAGTGCCTTAGAGCCTTCACTTTAGCTGAGACTTTAATCGTAATTGGTATAATCGGTGTGGTTGCGGCACTGACATTACCGAATTTGAACCATGCAACAGGTGATAAAGAAAAAGTTACCAAGGTTAAAAAAATATATTCTTCATTAACTGATGCAGTTGATAGGGCTCAAGTTATTTATGGTAATATAGATACTTGGTTTAATGATTTAGATAATGATGATTATGCTAAAAAAAATGAAAGAATTGCAAAAAGAATTACCGAATTTATGAAAGTATCTAAAGACTGTGGTTTTGAGTCAGGATGTTGGTCATCGGCACCATTATTAAATTTTTCTGGTAATGAGCTTGATGACGATAATTTGCAGGCATTGCAATATATGGAATCATATATGGTAACTTTATCAGATGGAATGTCTCTTGGTTTTAATGATTACATAGATCGTTTTCTTAGAATAAGAGTTGATATAGATGGACCTAATAAAGGAAAAACTCAAGTTGGAAGTGACTTATTTTACTTTACTATTGTATTAGATGATGCTTATGCTATAAATGCTAAGATTAACCAATTATATCCTTCTTTTATACCTGAATATTGGACAGGAAATTTTATCAGCAATGCAGAATACGAAACAGCTTGGGTAATCGAAAACGGCAACCTAGATTATCTAAAATGTCCAGACGAATTAAATTGGGATACTCAAACAAGTTGCAAATAGTATTTTTTTTGTGTACGATATTTTTATAATGGTCAACGAAAAAAAGAAATTATCTATCGCATTCTATTGGCATATGCATCAGCCGTCTTACAAACTCAACAAAGACAGCGACTATCTTTTGCCGTGGGTTAGAATGCATGCGGTCAAGGATTACCTTGATATGGTTTTATTGATGAACGAATTTCCAAAATTAAAGCTGAATTTTAACCTAGTACCTTTACTTTTGACTGCATTAGAAGACTATGGTATTCACAATTTTCAAGATGTTCACTCTAGATTAAGTGTTACTCCTGTTGAAGATTTATCTGATGATGACAAGAATTTTATTCTGACTAATTTCTTTGACGCTAATTATGATTCGATGATTTCTCATCACGAAGAATACAAAAAACTTTTCGACAAGCGTGTTAATCAAAATATTTCCGATATAAACGAATATTCCGCTCAAGAATATTCCGATATTATGGCGTGGTTTAATTTAGCGTGGTTTGACCCTATTTACGGCGATATATATCCTGAATTAAAAGCTTTGGCCGAAAAAGGTTCAGGTTTTACGCTCGAAGACAGAGAAACTATTTTAAGATATCAATATGAGATTATAAGACAAATTATTCCGACATACAAAAACTTTATGGAAGCGGGTAAAATTGAGATAACAACAAGTCCGATGTATCACCCTATTTTGCCTATTTTGCTTGATATAAAATGTGCGCAAAGAAATATTCCAAATCCTGAAGTTTTACCGTCAAATTTGAGAATGGCAAAAGATGCTATTGCTCAAACAAAAATGGCTCTTGATAAAATGGAAGAACTTTTTGGACGTCGTCCTAAAGGTATATGGCCTCCTGAACAATGTGTAAGCTCAAAAACTTTGGAAATGCTCTCTGACTTAGGAGTAGAATGGACAATTACCGATGAAGGTATTTTAGCAAACTCAATAAATTTCGATTTCGTAAGAGATTTTAAAGGGCATCTTGCAGATCCTTATTATTTATTGAAACCGTATGAATATAAAACTAAAAATTCTAAAATTGATGTGATTTTTAGAGATTCAATGATTCCAAACTTGATAAGTTTTGAATATCCTAATACAAATCCTAAAAAAGCGGCAGATGATTTGTA
>CAYLHN010000152.1:1937-4047 GCA_964383455.1 uncultured Muribaculaceae bacterium
AAAAATTATACAAAGTAAGATTTTTGCTTCTCCTGATGATAATCATATGCTTACAATAGCTTTGGATGGAGAAAATTCTTGGGAAAATTATGAATGTGACGGTTCAAACTTCCTAAGAGAAATTTACGGACTGATTGAAAATGATGAATCTCTTGAAACAGTTCTAATCAGTGATTATATTGAAAAAGATAAAAATATCAAAAAACTTTCGAAAATCTATTCAGGTTCTTGGATTAACAGAAATTTTCAGCTTTGGATAGGTGAGCCTGCTAAAAATCAGGCTTGGAATGCTCTAAAACATGTTAGAGATGATTTTATGTCTTTTATAACATTAAATCCAACTCATCCGAACATAGAAAAAGCACGTCAGGAAATTTATATGGCTGAAGGCAGTGATTGGTTTTGGTGGTATGGAGAGCCAAATCACTCAGGGCAAGACCATATTTTCGATTATTTGTTCAGAGAACATTTAAGAACGGTTTATAAGTTATTCGATTTGCCTGTTCCAAATTATCTTAATATGCCGATTTCTTTGCCAAATAGTCCTTCAAGTTTGCCGACTGCATCTATTACACCGGCAATGGACGGGCAGGATAAAATTGATGATGAGTGGCTAAATGCCGGCATGATAACTCTGCCTGATGTTCCTTTTTCTGAAGATTTAAAACTTTTTGAAAAAATCAAATTCGGTTTTGATAAAGATAATCTTTATTTGCGTTTCTATATTGATAAAGAGGCAAAAGAAAACAATACTCACGCAATTAGTGAAATGTTTATTTATCTGAGAAATCGTTCAAGACTGCAAAATTTGTCTCATATAAGACTTTTGAGTAAAACGGAAGATATTTGTCAAATGATGAAAGAAAAATTTGGCAATGAAATAAAATTATCTGTCGTAAACGGCATGGTGAGACCTCTTCAATTTTCTAAATCGCTTGCAAACGGTCTTTGGTGCGTTCAGAATAACGAACAGCTTAAAGTCGCATACGACAATGTTATTGATATAAGTATACCTTTTGATGCAATAGATATTGCAGAAGATGAAATGGTAGAATTTTTCTTTGCACCCGCAGAATCAGGTATTATGGAAAGCGCTATACCGCAGGAATTGCTGTTGACAATGCAGCGTCCAAAACAAAATGTAACTGTTAATATATAATTTGAATATAAACAGTTCTTGTTCTTGCTTTATTATCGAAATCCAATAATACAACTTGCTGCCAAGTACCAAGCTGTAGGGCACCTTCAATTAAAGGAATTTGAATTGAATTGCCTATAATAGCGGCTCTGACGTGCGCATAACCATTCCCGTCGTGCCACATTTCATCGTGATGGTATTCTTCATTTTGAGGTGCAATTCTTTCCAGAGCCTCGGGTAAATCTACAAGTAATCCTGGTTCAAATTCAATAGTTGTTAAAGAAGCGGTACTTCCAGAAACATAACAAACTACGGATGCATCTTTTAAAGAGTGCATATATACCGCATTTTGTACATTTTTTGTTATATCAATAATATCGTTAAAACCTTTTGTATGAATTTGAAATTTTTCGTTAATTATTGGCATAAAATCTCCTTTTTTATATAAAAACTTTTTATTTGCAAAAAATACGCAAATTTTAAAAATTATCACATATATTTACAATTAATTTTAGATATTTTCGTGTTATTATAGCTTTGTTATGATTTACGGATTTTTTTCAACAATAGCGTTTTTTTTAATATTACCATTTTGGCTTATCTCAGGTATGTTTAAGCCGAAATTGCTTACAGGTTTTAAAACAAAATGCGGATACTTTGACTCTCCCGAATTAGAAAATTCTATTGTTTTTTACGGGGTTTCAGTTGGTGAAGTTACTGCTTTAGAAAATTTGATTAAAAAAACAAAAGAAACTTTTAATAATCCTATAGTCGTATGCACGGGAACACAAACAGGTCAGGATATTGCAAAGAAAAAGTTAGGTGAAATTGCTGATTTTATCACTTATTTCCCGTTTGATTTTCCTTTTTGTATAGGACATTTTCTAAATAAGATAAATCCAAAAACAATTGTTGTTGCGGAAACCGAGCTTTGGCCTAATTTCGCAAGATTAGTGCATAATCGCGGAATAA
>CAYLHN010000153.1:0-4042 GCA_964383455.1 uncultured Muribaculaceae bacterium
TGAAGTTTTTCGTTCTTTGTACCTGCACCTTTCATTGCATCATACAAGTCTTCAGCTATATTTGCAGAATCAGCTTTTGCTTTTTCTTTCTTTTCAGAAGCAGCTTTTGCCTTATCAGAATGTTTTACTGCATCAATTTCTGCTTTAGTACAATGAACAAAAGATTTTTTTGCTGCATCAAACTTATAATAACTTCCGTTTTTAGTATATACGCCATCTACTGAAGTTTCTTTGTAGCCTTTTGAAGCTGCAAGTTCTGAAACAGTAACTGTTTCTCCGTTTTCATCTTGAACTTCATATTCACCTGATACAGCACCTTGTTGTTGAACAGGCTGTTGAGTAAACGGATTATATGTATACAATTGAGTAAAATCAAATTGAGTTGGAGCATTTAAACCACCAACGTTTTGAAGCCAAAGCGGAGTTGACAAAGATGTATTCAATGCATCAGGAGTAAACATTGTATAGTTACCCATATTTCCAAAATTTGCCAAATTTGCAGCATATGAAGCTATATCAACACCATTAAAAATTGAATTTGTCATATAACCAAACTGTGGCATTCTATATTGGTAAGTTCCGCCTGTAAAGCTGTTTAAAGCTTGCATAACGTTCCAATTTGTTGCGTAATCTGTCATTTTTAATAGCCTCTCTTTAAATAAGTATAAATATAATATCTCTCGTACTTATATAAAGTATTTTTATTAAAAATAATTGCC
Organism: uncultured Muribaculaceae bacterium; assembly: GCA_964383455.1. Classification (GTDB taxonomy): domain Bacteria; phylum Cyanobacteriota; class Vampirovibrionia; order Gastranaerophilales; family Gastranaerophilaceae; genus UBA6984. The sequence continues at coordinate 720 of CAYLHN010000153.1, forward strand.
TTTTCGTTTTATATTCTTATGTTTTCACTACCTAAAGCCGTTTATTTATGCACGTTTTAGAATTGTAACAAAATTGTTACAAAGTGATTAAAAACATGGCGGCTATTGAATTTCGGTCAAATTTCACCATACAAATCATATTCGGAAGATGAAACAATTTTTACATTTTCAATATCGCCCGGAATAACTTGTTTTTTTGTATTAATATAAACCAGTCCGTCTGTTTCGGGTGCGTCATACTCAGAACGTGCAATAACAAGTCCGTCGTCGGTATAACCTTCAATAATGCAAGGCAAAATTTTACCGATATATTTTTTGTTAATTTCAGTTGAAATTTTTTGCTGCAACTCCATTAGTTTATTTCTGCGAAGTTTTTTAATTTTTGCAGAAATTTGATTTTTCATTTTTGCAGAAATAGTTCCCTTTTCTTTTGAATACTCAAAAACACCCATTTTATCAAATTTCATATCTTTAATAAAATTGTATAAATCTTCAAACTGTTCCTCAGTTTCACCGGGATAACCAACAATAAATGCTGTTCTAATCGCAATATTAGGGACTTTATCCCTTATCTTTTTAACTAATTCTCTGTAATCAAAAACAGGTCTGCACATTGATTTCAAGACTTCAAAATTTGAATGTTGAAGCGGTAAATCAATATATTTAGCAACTTTTTCGAGTGTATTAATTTTTTCCAGCAATTCATCAGTAACATTTGTAGGATAAGCGTACATTATACGAATACGCAAAATATTTTCTATTTGGTTAAGTTTTTCTAACAAGACAGGAAGCATCAATTTTCCGTACAAATCAATACCATAACTTGTTGTATCCTGAGCAATAAGAACAATTTCCGTAACTCCCTTGTCTGCTAAATTTTTAGCCTCAGTAATTATATCTTCCATCTTGCGGGAATGACATTTTCCTCTAAGTTTTGGAATAATACAATATCCGCAATTATAATTACAACCGTCGGCAATTTTAATATAAGAACTTGCCCCTACAGTGATTTGTTGACGTTCTACATTTTCTGGATAACAATAGTTTGGATGTTCAGAAACATTTGAAATATATTCACTATCATTTTTTAACAATTCATCAATAGTATCAGCTATTTGAACAAAATCGGTTGTACCAAGAATGGCAGCAACTTCCGGAATTGCTTTTTTTAAATCTTCTTTATGTTTTTGAGGAAGACACCCTGTTACAATTACCTTTTTATTTTTGTTTACAAGTTCAAGAATCGAATCCACAGATTCAACTTCCGCATCATGAATAAAAGAACAAGTATTAACAATTACAACCTGAGCATTGTTTTCGTCAAGTGTAATTTCGTATCCTTTTTCTGCCAATATGCCAAGCATTAACTCAGAATCAACTAAATTTTTTGCGCAGCCATGATTTACTAATGCAATCTTTGTCATAATACCTCTTTTACAAGTATAATAACATAAAATTTATGAACTAAACCATACTTACCAATATTTCAAAATCTGTAGATTCGTCATCTGATTTTAAAAGTTCAAGTCTTGCAAATTGTTCTTCGAGAGTCTGCCTGCAAACATATAAACCTATACCGCTGCCGTTTCTTTTTGTTGTATAACCGTCAGAGAATATTTTTTGCTGAATATCTTCAGGTATTTTCGGCCCGTTATTCGAAACAACAATCGAAATAAATTCATCTTTCAGACTTGTTGAAATTGTAATTTTTCCACTATCTTCAATCGCCTCAACAGCGTTTTTAATCAAATTTACCATTGCGGCAATAAATTTTGATTCATCAGCAAAAACATAACTGCCGCCATCATCGAAGTTTAACACAAATTCAATATTTTTATCTTTTGCATAAATTTTTGAAAGAGAAAAAGATTTTTCAACTAAATCTTTTATACTGTAAACTTCCAAATCTTTATTATCAATTGATTTTAAATCCATCAATGCACTATTTGCAATTTTAACTGCAGTTTTTATACATTCTAACGCATTTGTACAATCAGCATCATCTTTTGCTTCAAGGTGCTTTTCAATAATATTTGAATACAATTCACAAATAGAAAGTTGATTTCTTATTTCGTGAACTGCATATCTTGATTTTGAATTAATAAATTCTAATCTTCTTGCTAAATCATCACTTTTTGTAAGTGCATCTTTTTCCATATCAGCAAGCATTGCGTCTTGTGAACTTTCACTCATTAAATCAACAATTTTACGAATAGAAGAATTCATAAGCAAGTTATCACGTCGGTCAGGCTTGTATTGCTCTTTATAAGCGGAAATATCGATTTTGCAATTATCTTCAATTATTTCAAAAGATTCTTTTAGGGAAACAGAGTTGTAAAGAAGATAATAACCTGCAAATTTTTCAGCATCTTCAACATCATAATCATAAACAAAACTTGCACCGTATCTGCCTGTCAAAACATATAAAAACTCTGTTGTTTCCCAAATATTATCTTTTAAATATTCTGAACCGTCAGAAAAATCATATAATTCAGCAGATGTATATTTTAGTCTTTGAAGAAGACCGCCATATTCATTTTTATTTGCAAATCTGTACAAAACAACGCCTTTTTCTTCGGAATTTTCAAATAAAGGTTCAAGCATAGAGCGAATCATACCATCAACAGAATCTTTACTTATAGGTTTGTTTTCCTGAATATAAATTAAATCTTTTAGTCTGTTTTTCCCTTTTATAAATTTAGCCATATCAATAATCTCTTTCTATAAAATATCGTGTTATGCTCAAATTGCATAACACGATATGCAAATCTTCGTAACAATAAATTAAATAACAGAAGCCATAGCAGAATTACTCATTCTAGCTTGACGTTTTCCTTTAAAACCGTGATTTAAAGCATATAAAACGGCTTGAGTTCTGTCATTTACTTGTAATTTTTGGAAAATGTTATTAACGTGAGTTTTTACAGTTGTTTCAGAAATAAACAATTGTTGAGAAACACCTTTGTAAGTAACACCTTGAGTTAACAATTCCAAAACTTCTTCTTCTCTTTGAGTCAAATCTGATAAGTAATTTGAGCTTTGAGCTTTTTGCATAGCAAGTTTTTCTTCTTTTACTGACTTTTGGAAGTAATCGAAGAAACGTGCAGTTAAAATACCAGGCAAGTAAACTTTACCGCTTGCAACTTCATCAATTGCGTAAATTAATTGAGCAGATGCCATAGTTTTTAAAACATAACCTTTGGCACCCAATTTCATAGCTCTAAAAATCAAATCAGCATCATCGTAAGCACTTAAAGCAAGAATTCTTGTATTTAATCCTAATTCTTCGATTTCTTGAATAGCTTGTAAGCCGTTCATTTCAG
>CAYLHN010000154.1:0-3999 GCA_964383455.1 uncultured Muribaculaceae bacterium
ATTTGGTAATGGATTGCTTCGTTTCACTCGCAATGACGGTCTATTCACAACTCACAATTCACTATTCACAGAAAAACTTAGTGCCCTAGTGCCTCAGTGCCTTAGAGCCTTTTATAATGGATTGCTTCGTTTCACTCGCAATGACGGTCTATTCACGACTCACCACTCACGACTCACGCAATTTGCTTTTACCCTTGCCGAAACCCTTATTGTAATCGGCATAATCGGTGTTGTTGCAGCGTTGACTTTACCAAACCTTAACCATGCAACAGGCAATAAAGAGGCAATAACAAAGGTTAAGAAGATATATTCAGCTTTAAACGATGCTTATGACCGCGCTCAGGTAGTGTACGGCGATGCTGGGGGATGGGCAGATTATGCATATGAACATGATTTAATTGATAATGATTTATACGCTAACAGGATTTCCGAATTTATGAAAGTATCTAAACGTATTGATAATCGAACAGTTCTGTTAGCTGATGGTATGAGTCTGTATTTTTATTCTTCAGCTCCAGATCCGAGTATTTACTATCAAGGCTTGTACTATCAGGGAGACGTTACAGTTGATATTGACGGACCTAATAAAGGTAAAAATGAACCAGGAAAGGATATTTTTATATTTGATTTGACTAATCAAGGTGTTTTTCCTGAAGGTATAAATGAAGAAAAACTTGAACAATTTTGTTTTGGTTCTGGCTACTGTACACGCTGGGTATTGGATAACGACAATATGGATTATCTAAAGGCAGACAGTTCAGGAGTTTGTCCAAATGGTAATCAATTAAGCTGGGATGTTACAAGCTGTGATATGATTGTTTCAAAATCTTCAAATGATGACGATGATTAAAATTAATATAGTTTTGTAAATATGTAGGGTGCGTTTATGCGCACCTTATTTTTTGCAAAAGTTCACATTTTACATGGTTTTTAGGCAATTTTCATGAACAAAATGTTTTTATATAAATGTAGTATATAGGTTGGTTATAAATTAAAATGGTTAGCGGAATCAGTTCACAGTCAAGTGTTTATGCACTAAAAGATTTAGAAAATCTTGCAAAATATGCAACAGGCGTACCTTTAACAAATAGTGCAACTAAATTGACCATTAAAGACGTTGCAAGTTATCCTGCAATGTTATGTGGTTACGAAGGATTCCAATGGCTAAAAAATAACAGAGGACAATACAAACAAGCTTTTGCTCAAGTTGTTCAACACGGTAAAGACGCAAATGCAGTTTTAAAACAACACGGTGTTAAAGGTGTTTTAAGAGTTACTGATGCAAAAGAAATTCTTGCAACTATTCCACAAGCAGAATCTTTAAAAAATTTATCAGCAAACGCTCAAAATTTATATGGTGCCGCTCAAAAAGCAGCAGAATTTGCAAAAGCAAATCCAGCAAATAAAGAAGCTATCAAAAAAGCAACAATAGCAGTAGCAAAAGCAGATGCAGCAGCTTACGCTGAAACAGCTAAAAATGCAACAGGTTTCTTTGCAAAAGCTAAAAATGCTTTAGGTATTACAAAATTAACTCAAAAAACAAAAGATTTATCAGCAAAATCACCAACATTTAAAAAATGTGTAGATGCTTATAATAACGAAGCTGGAACATTCATGTTAGTAATGCAGGGCGGTGTTGAAACAGTTACAAATGTTGTTCCTACTTTCAAACAATTAGGATTCAAAAGAGGTATGAAACAACTTGGAAAATCATCTGTTAAAACAGTAGGTTCAGTTGCAGGATGGGTTGCAGGTTCAGTTGCTGGTTCAAAATTAGGCTCTATAATTGGTGCAGCAGTTGGTAACAGTAAAGTTGGTGCAGTAATCGGTGCTGTTGCAGGTAAAGTTGGTTCTTACGCAGTTGGTACTATCGGTCAACATTACGCAGAAAAAGGCATAGAAAAAGTATTAGGTAAATCTGAACTTGAAAAAGCTAGAGAAGAACAAGCTTTAATGATAGCTCAAGAAGCTCAAAATAATCCTGAAGTATTTGATTTATTAGTTCAACAAGCTGCTGAAAGATTAGCTGTTGAAGGTGAAGATACAGCAGAATCAAAAGCTGTTAACGCAACATTAAGAAATTTGGTTGCTCAAAAAAGTGCAGCTGCTCAACAAACATCTCCAATGATGACAAGAGAAGAATTAAAAGCTTATGCAGATAAATTAGCTGATAATAAACAAGGTGTTACAAATCCTGTAACTTCACAAGCTAACAACAATGGCTACACAGGTTATATTCCATCTGCAGAAGCAGCTCCAATAAAAGCTCAACCTCAAGTTCAACAACAAGCTGCACAAAAAGCTGATGAAATGACTCCTGAAATGAAAGCTCTTTTAGCTAAAGTGGACAGAGTTATTGAAAACGGTTCAAAATATTTAGAAAAATAATAATTTAAATTTAAAATACTATAAAAATCCCGAAATGATTTACCTTAAAGGTTTCTGATTTCGGGATTTTTTATTTGCAAAACAAATTTATTATATACACGGGGAGGAATTATGTCAGAAAATAAAAAAATAAAAATAATGTTGGTTGAGGACCAAAAATTAATGCGTGTAGGTATAAAATCTTTATTTGAAGATTCTGATAATATGGAGATAATCAAAGAAACAGAAACTGCAAAAGAAGCAATTGAGAGTGCAAGAATTTTAAAACCTGATGTTGTTTTAATGGATATTGGTTTGCCTGATATGAGCGGTATAGATGCGGCAAAAAAAATTCTTTCGGATAACAAAAAAATAAAAATTATAATGCTTACGTCTCATACGACTGAAAAAGAAGTTATGGATTCTCTTATGGCAGGTGCAAGTGCTTATATTATGAAAGATTTTGACACGGAATCTTTTTTGATGATAGTAAAAACGGTTAATGACGGCGCGATGTGGCTTGATCCTCAAGTTGTACCTTATATACGGGATAAAAATTCCGGAGTTATACCTGCAAAACAAGTTACGAGAGCTGCTTTTAGAGAACAGCATTCAAATTTAACGCAAAGAGAATATGAGGTTTTAAAACTTGTTGTTGACGGAAAATCAAATTATGAAATCGCTCAAATTCTTACGATAAGTGAGCATACGGCAAAAGCTCATGTTTGTAATATAATTCAGAAACTTGTTGTTGATGATAGAACACAAGCTGCAGTTAAAGCATTGAGAGAGGGTTTGGTGTAGGTTATGTTGATTGTGAAAATTATTGCGCTGATTTTTCTTAGTGAAATTGTAATATTAATAAATAGTGCGTCAACAAAAAACAGAAAACGCTAATTATCCCAGTTCACTTGCTTTTTTAGCAGTATTTGCTATGACTGTATTAAACAAATTTGAGCTGTTTAAATTTCTCATAGTATTAATACCAACTTCTGTGCAGCCGCCTTTTGTCGATACGCTTGAAATTAAATCAGGAAGAGATTTTTCTCTGTTTAGAGTCATTTTAGCTGAGCCAATTGCGGTTTGTACGGCAAGTATTAATGATTTTTCGTAATCAAGTCCTAATTTAGCACCGGCTTGTGCGATATCTTCAAAAATTTGGTAAAAAAATGCGGGGCCTGAACCTGAAATTGCTGTTACAATATCAATTTGTGATTCTTCAACACTGATAACTTTACCAATTTTATTTAAAATGTTATGAACAAGTAGTTCGTGTTCTTCATTTGCGAATAGACCTTTTGCAGTTGCACTCATTCCTTCTTTAATTTGTGCGGGAGTATTTGGCATTACTCTTATTACAGGAAGCTGGCCAATTATATTTTCAATTTTCTTTGTGCTGACTCCTGCTGCGATAGATACAATTAATTTATCGTTATTTAAATCTTCTTTAATTTCATTAAGAACGCTTTCAACCTGATTTGGTTTTGTTGCGATAAATATTATGTCTGCAAATCTTGTAACTTCTTTATTATTGTTTATAACTTTTATGTTAAGTTCTTCGGATGCTTTTTGAGCAGTTTCAAAAGAGCGTGTTGAGGCAATAATTTCTGTGTCCGAATCAAGACTTTTTAT
>CAYLHN010000155.1:0-3981 GCA_964383455.1 uncultured Muribaculaceae bacterium
GCTCTAATGCTATCGAGTAAAGTTGTTTTACCATGGTCAACGTGTCCCATAATACTAATAACGGGAGCACGAGATACCATATTTTTTTCATCTGCTTTAAGTTTTTCTTTCTTTTCTTCTTTAGCCATTTCTTGTTCGATGTAAGCATCTAGGTCTTCGTCAAGAACTTCCAAACCGTATTCCGCACAAACTTTCTTAATTACATCAACATCAATTAATTGGTTAACAGTAGCCATAATACCGTTAAGCATTAAGAATTTTACAATTTCTGCAGGAGTTTTGTTAATTTTTTCAGCTAACTCGCTGATTGTCATGGCTGTATTTACAACTAATTGAGTTACAGCGGCTTTTTCTTCTTCTTTATGAGAACGTTTTTTGTGTTTTTGAGCAGCCGCCTTTTCCAGTGAAATTCTTTCTTGTTCTTCTTCTTTAGAAATTTTATCTTTTCTTCTGTCATTTTGTTTATGTTTTGAGGAAGAACCTTTATTTGCATAAATATCCTGAGGAATAATATGCCTTTCTATAGGTTTATCAGAAGGTTTTGATGGTTTACCTAAAGGTTTTTGAGGCGTTTTTGTTTGAGATTGAGGTTTATCTTCAGCCTTTGGAGCTCTGCGTACGATTTCCAGCCTGTTAACAGGTGCAGCTTTTTTTACGACCTCAATTTTTGGACGTTCGACTTTCTTAACAACAGGTTCAACTAAAGGTTTTGTTTCTTCCTCAGCAGGTTTTTCAGGTTCTTTTGGAGCTTCTTTCTCAACAACTGTAACTTCTGGTTTTTCTTCAGCTTTAGCTTTTTTAACAATAAAAGCTTTTGGTTTTTTAACTTCTGTTTTTGCGGGAGCTGCAAGTGAATCTTTTAATCTTTTTACCTGATCAGGTGTAACAGAACTTGAATGTGTTTTTACCACAATCTGAATTTGAGCTAATTTTTCAATTACCTCTTTGCTTGTTAAACCTAATTCTTTTGCCAATTCACTTACACGCATATTACTCAAACTCAACTAATTTTCCTTTCAATTCTTCTGAAATATTTGCTTTCAGAGCCTTATTTAATTTATTTTTCTTTAAAGCGTTCTCAATACACATTTTATTATAGCAAAGATATACTGATCTGCCAAATATTTTTGAATTTGGATTAATTAAAATTTCATTTTTTTGTTTGTCATTTGTAATTTTAATTAATTCTGTTCGGTCTTTTAGGGCTCCGCAGCCCACGCATTTTCGTTTATGTTCCATCAATTAACTTCCGCTAATTTTTCAAGTTTTAATTTTTGGTCATATTCAATTAAAAGTTTCAGCAATTCATCCAAATCACCGTCAATTACAGTCCAAACGTTAAGGTTTTGTCCTATTCTATGATCGGTAAGACGTCCTTGAGGGAAGTTATAAGTTCGAATTCTTTCACTTCTGTCGCCTGAACCAACTTGAGAACGACGCAAGTCTGTAATTTCTTTTGTTTGTTTTTGAACTTCCAAATCGTATAATTTAGCTTTCAAAATTTGCATTGCACGCTCTTTATTTTGTAATTGCGAACGTTCTTCCGTACAGAAAATCATAATTCCTGTAGGTTTGTGAAATAATCTTGCGGCAGTTTCAACTTTGTTAACGTTTTGTCCGCCTGCACCGCCTGAACGCGCAGTTGACATTTCAATATCTTCAGGACGAATTTCGATTTCAACGTCATCAACTTCAGGCATAACTGCAACAGTTGCAGTTGAAGTGTGAACACGTCCTTGAGATTCGGTTTGAGGAACACGCTGAACACGATGAACACCTGATTCGTATTTTAATTTTGAATAAACGGCATCGCCTTTTACTGAAATAATAACTTCGGAAACACCGCCTGCCTCACATTCAGTCATACTGAGAACCTGTGTTTTCCAACCTTGTTTATCCGCAAAACGCATATACATTCTCATTAAATCGCCTGCAAAAATATTTGCCTCATCTCCGCCTGCACCGCCTCTGATTTCAAGCATAATATCTTTGTCATCCATAGGGTCGCGAGGGAGAAGAAGAATTTTCATTTGTTCTTCGTATTCTGCTATTTTATTTTCATTTTCTTCAATATCAGATTTTAGGAAATTACGCATTTCTTCATCGGTTTCGCCTTTAAGCATTTCTTTAGCGTCTTCAATTGCATCCCCTGCTTTTTTCCACGCATAATATAATTCAACAGTTTCTTCCATTGACTTACGCTGTTTAGATAGCTCTTTAAACCTGTTGTAATCCTGAATAACCGCAGGATCAGACAGAGTTATACCCAGTTCATTATATTTCTTTTCTATTTGAAGGATTTTATCCATCATATCTTTCATAAAACAAACCTCATTTTTATAAAAATTATATCAGAAAAAAAACATATGTAAAATGAAGAAAATAAAAAACGACCAAATTTCAATACGACATAAAAGGAAAGTTTAGCTTTTTAAGTCTGTATACACAACAGCCTTTACATTTCGTTTGAATAATGTATTCATTTGAAATGAAACAAGTATATAATAGAAATAACAAGCGGCACTCCGTAATAACCTTTTGTTGATGGTGCTAACATCAAGAAAGGGGGTGATGCCTATGAATAACACCATAATGCTAATGGTTTATTTTATAATATCATTATTATTCAATAAAACAGAACTAGCGTTTATGATTGTTATCATCACGCTAGTTCTTAAGAACTAAAGAACATTACGGAGTAAAAATATAATCAATTGACGTTGATTATATGCCGCTTGTTCTATTTATATTATTACATATATTCGATATTTTTTCAAGTCTATGTCGAATTTATATTTCGTACATTAAAATGCACGCTACAAACTATATTCACAACAGCCTTTATATTTCGTTTGAATAATGTATTCATTTAAAATGAAACAAGTATATAATAGAAATAACAAGCGGCACTCCGTGAAATCCTTTTTAATGACGGTACTTACGTCAAGAAAGGGGTGATGCCGATGACGAATACCATAATGCTAGCCGTTATATTTTTTATAATAGCACTTTTGTTTAATCAACAAAAACTAGCGTTCATGATTGCAGTCATAACGCTAGTTCTTTACCAATAAGAACTATCACGGAGTAAAAATATAATCAATTGACGTTGATTATATGCCGCTTGTTCCATTTACATTATTACATATTTTATTAAAATTTTCAAGTCTTGATTATATTTCGTACGTTTTAATGCACTACACTATTTGCAGCTTGTCTGTGTCTCCCAATTTAATTCATCAATACACTTTAAATAATCTAAATTACCGTTTTCAATTACCCATAAAGTTGTTTGTGATGTAGTTGTCCAGTACGAAGGATTAGGAGAGTTTGAAGAATTATTAGAAAAGTATGAAGGTAATATCTGATTTTCAAAATAATATTCAGAATCCCAATTTATCATTGAAAAATTAAAAATATCATTACCTATCTGATTCTTGCCTTTATTAGGTCCGTCAATATCGATTCTAAATCTTACCATACCATCATAAGATGTAAATGCTAAAGATATTCCATCAGTCAACATAACCATATAATGATGATCATGTTGTAAAGCACTTAAATAATTATCAAATCCTTGCGACCCTTTAACATTTATTAAAGGAGTCGCTGAAAAACATCCCTCACTAAATCCGCAAACTTTTGATACTTTCATAAATTCTGTAATTCTTTTAGCTATTTTTTCAATACAAGCTTTTTTAGTTAAATCTTCATCGGTCGAATTAAATGAACACCATTCATTATAAGGCCCATAAATTGCTTCAGCTCGTCCATAGGCATCTGTTAGTGCAGAATATATCTTTTTAACTTTGGTAACTTTTTCTTTGTCGCCTGTTGCGTGGTTTAAATTTGGCAACGTCAATGCCGCAACAACGCCGATTATACCAATGACAATTAAAGTCTCAGCCAGCGTGAACGCTGCCTTGGTGAGTCGTGAGTGGTGAGTTGTGAATAGACCGTCATTGCGAGTGAAACGAAGCA
>CAYLHN010000156.1:0-3964 GCA_964383455.1 uncultured Muribaculaceae bacterium
CCATCCAATTTACCTTTTAATTGTGGTAATACTAATGCTACAGCTTTTGCTGCACCTGTTTTTGTAGGAACAATGTTTAAAGCACCTGCTCTTGCTCTACGAGGATCTTTATGACCTGCGTCTAAGATTCTTTGGTCACCTGTGTATGAGTGAACAGTTGTCATTAAACCTTTTACAATACCAAATTTTTCATCAATAACTTTTGCAACAGGAGCTAAACAGTTAGTTGTGCAAGATGCCATTGAAATTACATTGTGTTTTGCAGGATCATATTCATTATCATTTACACCTAAAACGATTGTTTTATCTTCGTTTGTTGCAGGAGCTGAAATAATAACTTTTTTTGCACCGGCTGTAATGTGTGCTTTTGCTTTTTCAGCATCTGTGAAGAAACCTGTTGATTCAACAACAACTTCTACACCTAAATCTTTCCAAGGTAATTGTGCAGGATCTTTTTCTGCAAAGAATTTAATTTTTTTACCGTTTACAATAATACCTTCATCATAAGCTTAAACTTCACCGTCAAATTTGCCCAGTACAGAGTCATATTTGAAAATTCTTGCTGCATCTTCCGGTTTAGGTCCAGGGTCATTGATTGCAACATAATTGATTTTATCAAAGATACCTTCTCTGATAGCTGCTCTTAATGTGTTACGGCCAATTCTTCCAAAGCCGTTAATTGCTACGTTTACCATATTCTTTATCTCCTTCTGATATGTATCGTTAACAGTATATTTATATACCAAACAAACATGATACGCAAGCAAATTAATTATTTCTTAATTATTTATTGAATTTCTTACATAATAATTTTCATCTTGTCTTAATTTATCAAAAAGCTCTTTGTTTATATTATTTTGGCCTATTTTTTTTAATATATTTGCACATTTTTCTCTTATTGTATATTCAGAAAGACTTGAACACGAAGTTAATAAATCAATTAAAATGTCTGAATCCAAATATTTATAAAAAAAGGCTAAAGCTTCTAAGCACCAATAGATTTTAAATACTTGTTTGTTAATTTTGTATTTTTTGTCTCTAAATGTAAATTTAGAAATTTCATTTAACGCTGTTTTAACAATATTTAGCAAATTTTCAGTATATAATTTTGAAAAATCTTCGCTTATTGATAAATTTTTAGCAGATTCAATTGCCAAACGGCATACATTGCCATCAATGTCTATAGTTGCATCAGAAAGAATTTTAGCATTTTTTTTAAAACAAAAAAGATGTGGATTTTTTTGTGTTAATTCTGAAAGTTTTAAAGCAATAACTTCTCTGATTTTTCCATCAACACCAACAAGATTAGACAAGAAAATATCTGCTTCAGCTTCATTTTCGATACTTTCCAAGGATAAAGCTGCAAATTGACGTTCAACAACATTGCCCAATTTTAAAAACTCAATTAAATCATTGTGTGAGAATTTCTTATTGCACAATGATAAAGCAGAATTAAAATCAAAATTCTTTTTTTGCATAAAAAAATTATAACATACTTAATTAATTTAAAAAGTAAAAAAAATAGTATTTATGTATGATAAAAATATTTTTGATTGAGCATATACTATAAAAGAAAAAGGGAGGACTAAATGGGACTATTAAATGTATTTAAAGAAATAATGGCAGTAAAAAACGAAGACACAATGCGTGTAGGATTATCAGGTTTTAAGAAGAAAAAAACAATTGAAAACGCTAATCCGGGTACCATGTCAATAAGAACAAAAGACGTAAGACTGTCAGATTTAATGCGAAGAACAAATATTTACTAATACAAAAAGTTCAAGGTAATCCTTGAACTTTTTTATATATTGATTTTATTAACCTTGCTGGCAATATGTGAAGCTTTTTTGGATATTAGCGTTCAGAATTGATTTTACTGATTCGTAATCGGAAGTTAATCCCTGATATTCAGTTTGCAATTTTTGTAATTGTGTATCTTGTTCTTTTTCTTTTCTGTTAATTTTCGCCATTTCTTGCTTATAATAGGCTTCTGCTTTTGCTTGAGTGTCCTTGTCTGAAACTTCAGTTACCAAATCTGCAGGGTTTGAACCTTCAACAAAATAGATACCATTTGCAATGCCATTTGCTATAGCGCTTGCATCTAAATCCTTTTTAACCCAAGGTTTTCCATTTAAATTTTCATACATTGTCTGATATTTTGTTATCTTAGCTGCTTCAGCGTCACTGAGCCCATTGTCTTTCATGTATTTTTTATATGCTGTTTCAGCATTAGCATGTTCTTTATCCCATTTTTTTATTGATTCAGAATTATCTGTAGTTACATCTTTAAATGTTATCGGACCATTTGTATCTTGACCAAGTGCTTTAGCAAATTCTTCATAGAATTTGTTTGCAGTGGCATCTTTATTGTATACGGCATTTGATCCCCAAGAACAATACCAGTCGTAACAATACCATCTTGCTACATAAAAACCTGTTGAGTTTCCAACAATTGATTTTGCTTCGCTAGTATTTTTATTACCACTTCCTTTATCAGTCAATGCAGCTTCAGAAGTTGCTGCTTTTGCCGTATTAGCGGCAGATTCAACTTTACTTTTTATATCATTTGGATACCCGCTAAATGCATTAATAGCTTTTACCGATAAATTAGAAATGAAATTTCCAATATCATTTTTTATCCTGCTCGTTGCTTCTTTTACTACGGCGCCAGCACTGCTATAAGAATCTTTAAATCCGGCTTCACCGTATCCATAGCCACTGCCTACAACTGTGTTCTTGTCGACAGAGATGTCCTGTTTTTCTGATACTAAATCAGGCTTAGTTGGATTAGCAGCCAATGTTGGATAAGTAGATGCATTTTTTTGAATATAATCATCCAATGATAATTCTGCAAGTGCTGCTTTTTCAGCAGAAAGTCCAGCCATATTTGCTACAAATGAAGATTTATCACCTAAATTTAACGTGCCGCTTTCTTCGTTATTTTTAATATAACCATTTTTTTGTAATTCACTGTATGAACTTGTATCCAGTATTATACTGCCATTAGCATCTGTTAATGTTTTACCTTGTGCCATCAATGCAGAATAAGATAAATTAACACCATCAACGGCTTCATATTTTTTTGCATTCAGCATTTTGTTATATTTTTCGGACACTTCTTCTTCGTCGCGCGCTAATATAAGTTTATCATTTGATATCTTTTGCATTTTTGCACTTACGTCGTTCTGACGCATTGTGATAAACAATAATCTTGCTTGTGATGCTGCTAAACCCATAGATGGCTCCTTTTTTCTTTTTTGAACCTTTTTTATTCAGTTCTTATTTTTTCCGCTTTTTACATAATATATGTTATCGGTACCTATATCATGTAAAATGTTTGATACTCGAACACTCTTTTTAATGCGTTTTTCTATATTTTTTGCTCTTAATCCAAGTGTTACATGTATATAAACACATTTTTTCATGAAAAATTGCTTTTCATCACAAATATTATATCACAAATCTTTACATTTGTTAACATATAAGCTAAGAAAAATTATTTTTATCTATCTTTTGATAATGGAATTAATTCATATGGCTTTTGAAAAATGGATTCTTTATTTTGCTCAGCACGTTCATTATCCAACTGCATAAAGAATAAAACACCCCTTGCTGCGGCATCAACTCTGTTTTTGGCATACAATTTTTTGAAAATTTCAGATACTCTTAATTTTACAGTTCCAACACTCATATACAATTTTTTTGCAATTCGCGTGTTTGTTAACCCATTAATAATTTCTTTCAAAACTGCCATTTCTTCTTCTGTTAATTCAACGTCCATGCTTTACCTCCTTAGCTTTTCTAATACAATTTGTTATACAACAAAACAAGCTATTGGGTCATTGGCCGACTGGCTATTTTTTTGTTTTTTACACATTTATTTCTTTTTTCTTTTTAATACATAGTTATTACAATTATCGGCTCACGCTTGGTACCGAATTATTGTCGGTTCACAAGCCAAGTA
>CAYLHN010000157.1:0-3954 GCA_964383455.1 uncultured Muribaculaceae bacterium
GCATCAGCTGTTATCGGTTTCGCTATTACTTCAGTTGTAATGAAACCTATTTCAGCAGGTTTGCAAAAGGTAATGGGTAATACAGAAAAATATTTACCTAAGATGCACGAAAAAATGAAATCAAACCCTGCATTCGAAAAGAATGTAAACAAAGTTTTATCATTCGGTCCTGACATCTTATTGGCAGTACCGAGAGCACTTATGACATCAGCATTGTCAGGTGTAGTAAATAAAGCACTTTTTGGTAAAAAGAAAGGTGCTGAAAAAGCAGAAACTGCTCCTGCTGTTCAACAACCACAAACACAACAGGTTGCACAACGTCCGGTATTGGATAATTTCAAAGGAGGTACAAAATAATGAACGTATCAGCAATTAACGCAGTAACTCCTCAAAAGTCTCAAAACGTAAACTTCTCAGGTTTAGCTGACGGCGTAGCAAACGTTTTAGGTAAAGTTGGCAACTCAGATGTTTTTGTTAAAGGTATGGAAAAAGTAGGCGATAGCAAAAACCTTATGACTCACTTGTCAACAGCAAGTTCAGCAGTTACAACAGGTTTATATATTTACAAAAACTTAACTGATAAGAAAAAATCAAAAAATGAAAAAATTACAATGGCTTTAAACCAAGCTTTGACATTCGCAGTATCAACTGCATTAACATACACAGTAGTTGGTGCATTAAAAGGTACAACTAACAAATTAGCAGGCAAATTTGGTGAAATAATGGCTCAAAAAGGCGGAAAAACTGCAAAAGAAATGGAAATGTTACAAGCAGGTGCAAGAAACGCAATTGAATTAGTAGTATGTTCTTCAATCAACAGATTCTTAACTCCTGTTGCTATTACTCCGGTTGCTAACAAATTAGGTGCTAAATTAACTGATTATCTTGATAAAAAAGATGCAGCTAAAGCACAAAAAGCATAATCAAAACTAACTTTTCATTAACATAACAAAAACATACCCGCAAGGGTATGTTTTTTTATTGTCAAAATCACAATGTTGTTTTCTGCCTAAAGCATAGTTTTTCTTAATTCTTCAGCCGATTTTGGACTTAAGTATGCAGGCGGAATATCAAATATAGTCTTGCATCCGTTTTGTCCTTCTTTGTTAAGTCTATATGCTGCGCGGGCAAATGCGACTAAAACGCTTGATGTGAATTCAGGATTAGAATCCAATTTTAATCTGAATTCTATTGTGTGATTTTTATCTTTATTTAGTCCTGTTTTACCGTTTCTTATAACAAATCCGCCATGAGGAATGCCTTTATGGTTTTTGTCAAGTTCTTCTTGTGATATAAAGTGAACAGTTGTATCGTATTCGTCAAAATAGTTTGGCATTGTAACGATTTCTTTTTCGACTTTTTTAGCATCTGCACCATCTTTTAGCACAACGTAACATTCTCTTGTATGCTTTTGTCTTACAGAAAGCTCAGGAGTTTCTCCGTTTCTTACTGCGTTAAGTGAAGCTTCTACAGGAACTGTGTATTGTCTTGCATCTTGTACGCCTTCAATTCTTCTTATAGCATCAGAGTGTCCTTGACTTACTCCTTTGCCCCAGAAAGTGTAGTCTTTGCCGTCAGGCAGCATAGCATTTGCGTAGAGTCTGTTTAAAGAAAATAAGCCAGGATCCCAGCCTACTGAAATAATAGCTGTGTGTCCGCTTTCTTTTGCACTTTTGTCTACGTTTGTAAAATGTTCCGGAATTTTAGCGTGAGTGTCAAAACTGTCAACTACATTGAATAATTTTGCATACTCAGGAGTTTGAACAGGCAAATCTGTTGCACTTCCTCCGCAAAGAATTAATACATCAATTTTGTCTTTCCAATTTTCAATTTCAGAAATGTTTACAACAGGTATATTAGAATCAGCAGTCTTTATGTCCTGCGGATTTCTTCTTGTAAATATAACTGCAAGTTCAACATCTTTATTTTGTTTTACAGCGCATTCTACGCCTCGTCCCAAATTACCGTAACCTAAAATACCTAATCTCATGGTTTTCCCCTTTCTTTGCAAATAATTTTAAATCAAATTTTTTGCATGTTTTAAAAACTTTATATAAATTTAATCCGTATTAAGTTTATATAAAGAATTATATTTACATTTTTATAAAAAAGGATTATTCAAATGAATTTGTAATGTAGTGTAAATATTCAATTATTTGCGAAATATAATCTAAGTCTGCGTCGCCGTTAAGAACAATATCGGCTTCTTTTCTGGTTGGTAAAATATATTTTTGGCCCGCGCCGATAAGGTATTCCCAATGTTTTAGGGCGTTTTCTCTATCTTGATTTCTTTCGGTAAATGCTCTTTGCATAAAGCGTTTTTTACGAATTTCATTATCAGCTTCAATATAAATTTTTATATCAAATATGTCTTTTATTCCGTCAAATAGTGTTGCAGTACCTTCTATGATTGTAATTTTTTCAGCTTTTACAGGTATTGCCTTAGGAACAGAAACACCTGTACCATTAGGCAAATATCTAGGTGATAAAATGTCATTGCCAAGAGCAAGATTTTCTAAGTCATCATATAAAACATCTAACTGAAATCCGTTTGGCGAATCAATGTCATATCCGCTGTCACGAAGTTTATCAAAAGAACCGAATTTTAAAATTAAAGAAGATATATCTTTAAAATAATTATCTGTACTCAAAATTGATACAGGTAATTCCAAATCTTGTGTAATTCTTTGAATTTGGGCGCAGATGGTTGATTTTCCTGATGCCGATGCACCTGTTATACCTACTAAAAGGCGCTTGTCAGGGTTATTGATCAAGCGCTTTGAAAAATTTTGTATAAAGTCATGACGTACTTCCACGATAACAGGTTTTTCATATTTTTTATCAAACGCTATTAATTGCTTCAATTTTGCTTGCAAATAAAACGCAAGAAGTTCTCTGCCGCTTTTTTGCGACAAGTCAGGCTTTAAAATCCTATCTTTTGAAGTCATTTCGTTTGTAAGTAACGGGTATATCATACTTCCTCAAAATTACTTTTTAAAATTCTACTATAAAGAAAAAAATTTTTCCAGTACTATTAAAAAATAATTAATAATTTGAAAAAAAATTTGGTTTAGGTTAGAATTAAGAAAACACAAGAATATAGGAGAAGTAAGTTTTGGCAAATAGTGAAGGCGTAATTACGCAAATAATTGGTCCTGTAATTGACGTAGAATTTGAACAAGGTGAATTACCTGATATTTATACTGCGTTAAAAATACATAATTCTGACGGTAGCAATGTTATTGCAGAAGTTCAGCAAATGCTTGGTTCAAACAGAGTAAGAACGGTTGCAATGTCATCTACGGACGGATTAAAACGCGGCATGAAGGTAGAAAATACATTTTCACCAATAAAAATTCCGGTTGGTAAAGCAATTTTAGGCAGAATTTTAAATGTAACAGGTGACCCTGTTGACGAACAAGGGCCTATTGAAACTGAAGATTATCTTCCTATTCATAGAGATGCTCCAAAACTCGTTGATCAAAATACAAATGTAGAAGTTTTAGAAACAGGTATAAAAGCAATTGATCTACTTCAACCTTATCAAAAGGGTGGTAAAATTGGTTTGTTCGGCGGTGCCGGAGTTGGTAAAACGGTATTAATCCAAGAACTTATTCACAATATTGCTATGGCGCACAACGGTGTATCTGTTTTTGGCGGTGTGGGTGAAAGAACTCGTGAAGGTAATGACCTTTGGAACGAATTTAGAGAAAGCGGTGTTCTTGATAAAGTAGGTTTGATTTACGGTCAAATGAACGAGCCGCCTGGAGCAAGAATGAGAGTTGGTCTTTCAGCTCTTACTGCTGCGGAATATTTTAGAGATTATTCAAAACAGGATGTTTTGTTATTTATAGATAATATATTCAGATTTACTCAAGCAGGTTCTGAAGTATCAGCATTACTTGGACGTATGCCTTCTGCGGTGGGTTATCAACCTACACTGGCAAATGAAAT
>CAYLHN010000158.1:0-3945 GCA_964383455.1 uncultured Muribaculaceae bacterium
TCCTTTTTACTTATTACTACTCTATCATTATTTAGGTTTTTTCGTACTTTGTCAAGCCTTATATGCTATTTACCTTACATTAGCTTAATTAGTAATTGTTGAATGGTAAACCGACTGTTCACCCGCCACTCACCTCGGTTCCACTCGTAGTATCTTAGTGCTTTTTAATACTAATTATACTTTAATCAATATCCAATGCTAAATCCAAAGTCGGAGCTTTTGCAACAATCGCACTCGAAGAAATAATATCCACCCCGGTCGATGCAATTTCATTAACAGTACTTAAATTCACATTTCCGCTTGCTTCAACTATTGCCGAACCATTTATTAATAAAACCGCCTTTTTCATATCACTACAATTCATATTATCAAGCATTATAATATCTGCACTGCAATTTATAGCTTCTTCGACCTGCGCAAGATTATCACATTCAACTTCTATTTTATGAGTGTGAGATATATTACGTCTAACCAATTTAACCGCATTTTCTAAAGAACCCGCAAGCTTAATATGATTATCTTTAATCATCGCACAGTCTGAAAGATTAAAACGATGCAGACAAGCACCGCCAATAAATACGGAATATTTCTCAAAAACTCTGAAATTAGGAGTTGTTTTCCTCGTATCTGAAATTTTTGCTTTATACTCACCTATTGCATCTTGATATTTTCTTGTCTCTGAGGCTATTCCACTCATACGCTGAATGAAATTTAAAGCTGTGCGTTCACCTTTTAAAACAGCATCTGCAGGCCCGCTAATTAAGGCAATTGTATCACCGGTTTTTATTTTATCACCGTCAGAAAAATAAAAATTTATATCAACATTATCTGATAATAATTTAAAAACTCTTTCAAAAACTTTAATTCCGCACAAAACTCCATCAGTTCTTGTATTAAGCTTAGCAGTGAGAACATCACCAACTTTATATATGCTATCCGTTGTTATATCACAAAAGCCAATATCTTCTTCAAGCGCAGATAAAACATATTTATCAATTAAAAATTTATCTAACAAAATTCAATTCTCCTTGTTTTTCAATTATACAACTATGCTCGGCTATCTCTTTACATAAGGGATAATCAGTTCTGTAATGCGCACCGCGAGACTCTTTTCTGTTCATTGCAGAATTTATTATAATTTGAGCAACAGTCAACATATTTTTAAATTCATACTCAGATATATTTAAACACTTACTGTTTCGTAAGAATTTTGATTTTAAATTTTGCAATTGTACGTTTGCATTTTTTAATGTTTCTTCGTTTCTTACAACACCTGCACCCTGCCACATTATTTCTTTAAGTTCATCTTTTAATGCGTCAGTATCATACTCAATAAAACCGAGTTCTTGATAATATTTTTTCAGATTTTTTTGAGTATTTTCACCTATTTCAGTCAAATTATCATCAATGTTATTTTTTAAATATTCAGCAAGCGAATAAGCCATAACAACACATTCCAGCAGAGAATTGCTGGCTAAACGATTTGCCCCATGCAAACCCGTAGAAGCAGATTCACCAATTGCATACAACCCCTTTATTGATGTCCTTCCGTCAACATTTGCTTTAATGCCACCCATAAAATAGTGAGCAGCAGGATGTACAGGAATATAATCTTTTGAAATATCAATACCGTTTTTAAAACAAACTTTTGAAATATTTGGAAACCTTTTTTCTAAAATTTTATTTTCAATTTTTGTTGCATCTAAAAAAACATAATCAGAATTATTATTCGCCATTTCCTGATAAATTGCTCTTGTAACAATATCTCTTGGTGCTAAATCTTCTAATTCGTGATACTTACTCATATACGAATTTCCTTTTACATCAACAAGTTTTGCACCCTCGCCTCTCACCGCTTCGCTTATCAAAAAATTTGCATTCTCAGATTGAACAGCCAAAGCCGTAGGATGAAATTGAACAAATTCCATATCTTGTAACATTGCACCTGCATTGTAAGCCAATGCAAATCCGTCACCAGTTGCAGTTTTTGGATTTGTAGTATTTTTATAAATTTGCCCCAATCCGCCTGATGCTATAATCACATTATTAGACACAGCAATCATATATTCTTTTTCATTAAATAATACTACGCCTTTACAAACTTCATCTTCAACAATTAATTCAACAGCTATAGTATTTTCCATAATATCTATATTATTGTTTTCAGAAACTAATTGCGAAAGTCTTTTTTCAATACCTCTTCCTGTTGCATCACCACCGCAATGCAAAATTCTTCTTACACTATGGGCACCTTCAAGAGTAAATAAAAATTCTCCATTTTCATCTTTATCAAAATCTACACCCATAGAGACCAAGTCTTTTATAACTTTGTCTGAAGATTCAGATATAAACTTTACAGTATTAAAATCGCTTAGACCTGCGCCTGCATTAAGAGTATCCGCCATGTGAGCGGCAACAGAATCTTCTGAATTTTCGCTCAAAACAGCAACAATACCGCCTTGAGCATATCTTGAATTACTTTCGCCCAATTCTGATTTTGTAACCAAAAGAATTTTCTTATCTTCAGGTAACACTTGTTGAATTTTTAAAGCTGCATATAATCCTGCTAAACCGCTTCCAATAATTACTGCAGAATAATCCAGTCTGTTCATAAAAATATCCCTAATACATAGTTTCTACCGACATATTAAACCAAAACGACAATTTGTCAAGTTTTAATGATAACAGTAACATAGAATTATTAACAAATTAAACATCTAAAGATTTTAATTTTGGTTTACGCCCGCAAGATTTATCTTCATCACAGAAACCTAATCTTTCGCATTTTGGAACAAGATAATCCTTTAGCCACGGTTCTTGTTCAATCAAAGCATCGCACATACCTTTTACCAGCAATCTTATTTCATACTGAGCTCTAGAACATAACCGTAAATTAGCAACATGTATCAATTCTCTTAAATTTGTACTCACTACCATTGAAGTTGAACAAGCATTCGGCAAAACAGCCCTTGCATCTTCTGCAGGAATTCCGGCATCTACAAATTCAAGATATTTCTTTGAAATTTCACTCATAAAATCTTCAAATTTTGCCTTCAACTCTTCATTTTTTTCTATTGTATGCGGTATCAAATAATCAAATTGCCCTTTTTCTTGAACGTATCTTTGAGATTTTTGTGAAAAAGACATATGTCTGTGTCTTACAAGTTGATGCGTGCACGCCCTTGATATATTTGATACGGCAAAACTTACCTGAATATGTTCAATAGTAGAATAATGACCAGAACCAACAACACGCTTAATTAAATTAAGCATTTTTTCTTCATCAACATCTTTATCATAAATATTTAACGGGGTATCAGCGCTATAGCAAGTACGGCAAGCTGTATAAATCGTTTTAAGCATATTTTCAGGTTTTGAAATTAACTTAACCTGCGGTTTATTATCGTTCATATTTCCTCCCTATTCATAATAAAAATTATATCCCATGAATACCACAGGATATAATTCTTAAAAAAACTTAAAATTTTATTACTATTTTTTTGCACCGTAACGTTTGTTGAATCTTTCAACTCTACCTTCTGAGTCAAGAATTTTTTGTTGACCTGTATAGAAAGGATGGCAAGCTGAACAAATTTCAACTGTAATATTTTCGTCTATAGAACCTGTTTCAATTTCGTTACCGCAAACACATTTGATAGTACATTTTTTATAATCAGGATGAATACCTTGTTTCATAATTTACCTCACTTATCTTCTACCGTGATAATATAATATAACGGTGAAATTTTTAAAGCAAGTATTTTATTAAATATATTAAAAAAATTTTTAAATCATACATATAAACGAGGGTTTAAACCTAAAACATTAACCTTTTGGATGATGAATAAGGCATGACAATCTGAGAAAATGTAAACAAGAAGAGAGAGGATTTTTTATTTTATGAACATCCATGAAGAATGTTTAATCAATTATCTGCAAAAACCT
>CAYLHN010000159.1:0-3847 GCA_964383455.1 uncultured Muribaculaceae bacterium
AAGAAATGTCTTTCAACTGTTAAGCCATTCAACTATTCAACAAATAATAGGTCAACCCCTCACCCGAATTTTAAATATTCGAGCAAAGCTCTCATATAAAATTCTTCCCTCCCCCGTCGGGGGAGGGTTAGGGAGAGGGGACAACTTCCTAAAATCTCTATTCACAACTCACGATTCACGACTCACTAAATTCGCCTTTACATTAGCAGAGACTTTAATCGTTATCGGCATAATCGGTGTTGTTGCGGCGTTGACATTGCCAAACCTTAACCACGCTACCGGAGACAAAGAAAGAGTTACCAGGGTTAAGAAGGCTTTTTCAGGTTTAACTGAGGCAGTAGATAGAGCGCAAGCTATTTATGGTCCATTTGATACTTGGTTTGAAGGACTTTCAACGGCAGCTGAAAAAAGTGAACGTTTGGGTAAAAGAACTACAGAATTTATGAAAATTTCAAAAGATTGTGGATTAGAAACCGATGCAGGATGTGTAACTTCTGGTCAGTCAAATGTTCCTGACGGGTATTATATTGGTCGTGTATTGTACGATAGTTCTGACTACTATAAAGTCACTTCAGCTGATGGGATGTCAATAATTTTTATAGCTAATGTTGATGATGGGTATTTAAAACAAATAGTGGTTGATATCGATGGACCTAATAAGGGCTCTTTTACTGAGGGTAAAGATTTGTTTGCATTTCAAGTTGATTCTGAAAATCAGTTAATACCATATAATCCTCCAAGTGATGGTATATGGAGTTGGTCATATATTGTGTATGCTAAAGCATTTACTTCCTGGATATTAGATTTTGACAATGCAGATTATTTAAAGGCAAATTCAAGTGGTAAATGTAATGATTCAGATATTGTTTTGGATGGAACTACAAACACATCTTGTCATTAGAGTTTTGTGTGAAATAAACAATATAATTAATAAGCTTGACTAATCAAGTCAAGCTTATTTTATGTATTTTCTGTCTATTAATTCATCAGGCATAAATTGCTGGTATTCGTTTGGTGCATTGTGTGAATAAACATATCCGACTCCAAATCCATATTTTGCGGCGTCTTTATAGTGTGCGTCTCTCAAGTGCATTGGCGGTGGATAGTCTTTGCCGTTTTCTATGTCGGAAAGTGCCTCATCAATTGCACAAATTGTTTGGTTTGATTTTTTAGAATTTGCAACATAGATTACTGCCTCTGCAAGAGGAATCCTAGCTTCAGGAAAGCCAAGTATTTCAACTGCGTGGTACGCGCTTACGGCAAGTGATAAAGCCATCGGATTTGCGTTTCCGACATCTTCTGCAGCACAAACAATTAATCTGCGGGCAATAAATCTCGGATCTTCGCCTGAGGCTATCATTTTAGCAAGGTAATAAATTGCGGCATTTGCGTCTGAACCTCTTAAACTTTTTTGAAAAGCTGATGCGCAGTCATAGTGTTCCTGCTGAGAATAACGGGTTTTTCTTGACTGTGCAAGTCGTTCTAAATCTGAGATATTAATTATTCTTTTTCCTTCTTGATATGAACTTGAAAAATAAGCGTTTTCAACAAGATTAAGTGCAAATCTTGCATCTCCTCTTGATAAATTTACAATAAATTCGCTTATTTCTTTTGAATATTCAACAGGCTGGTAATTTTCTGAAAGATATTTAAAACCTTTCTCAATAACTTTTTTTATTGAGTTATCATCAAGATTTTCTAATCTTATAACTTGAACTCTTGATAATAAAGCGGGAATTACCTGAAAAGACGGATTTTCAGTGGTTGAACCTATTAAAAATAAGGTTCCGTTTTCAAGGTGAGGCAAAAGTGCATCCTGTTGAGTTTTTGAATATCTGTGAATTTCATCTATAAATAAAATGGTTTTTCTATTGTCTCTAAGTGCTTCTTTTGCTGATTCAACCGCTTCTTTTATATCTTTAACTCCTGAAGTTACTGCTGAGATTTCAATAAAACTTGCATTTACAGTATTTGCAATTATTCTTGCAAGTGTTGTTTTCCCGCATCCTGATGGTCCCCATAAAATTAAAGAAAATAATCTTCCTGAATTTAGCAGGTTATAAAGCGGTGAATTGTCTGATACAACGTTATGTTGACCAAAATATTCTTCAAAATTTTTTGGTCTTAATATTTCGGCTAAAGGAATTTGTTTATTTTTATTTTCGAGTTCCGTAAATAAATTGTTCATGATATAATCTTAACACTAAAAAGGCAAGATTTGTATATGAATAAAAAGATAATTGCAGGAATAGTTATAGTTCTTATTTTATGTGTAAGCGTTATTGTATTTTTTGTTGTACGTCCAAAAAAAGATAACGATAAAAAAGAAGTCGTATTTTGGACTCTTCAAATGAATGAGTTTACGCCATATATGACGGATGTTATTGCAAAATTTGAAAATGAGCATCCTGATATAAATATTAAGTGGATTGATGTGCCGTTTTCAGAGGGTGAAAAAAGAACGCTTGCGGCTATTTTGAGTAATAATCCGCCCTCACTTGTAAATCTTAATCCCGATTTTTCAAGTGTATTAGCACAAAAAGGAGCTTTAGAAGAAATCCCGTTAGATAAGTTAGGTGATTTTAATAAGCCTTTATTGAAATCTCTTGAAGTCGGCGGAAAATTATATGCAATACCTTGGTATGCTACTTCTGCGATAACTATATATAACAAATCTTTATTTTTAAAGGCGGGTTTTTCTATGCCTCCGCTGAGATACGATGATTATCGTGCATATGCAAGTGCCGTAAAAACCAAAACCGGTAAATATTTATTTATGCCGACAATTACAGAAAATGATACTATGCTTAAAATTTTAAATAAATATGGTATTAATTCATCTTTAGCATTGAAAAATAAAGATTCTGTTGAATTATTTAACTTTTACAGAGATTTATACAAGCAAAATTTAATTCCTGAAGAATCTGTAACTCAAACTCTGAGAGAGTCACTTGAAAAATATATGTCGGAAAACATTGTTTTAATGCAAGCTGGGGCTAATTTTTTAAATATGATTAAAGAAAATGCTCCAAATGTGTACAAAAAAACTGATGTTGCTCCGCAAGTTACAGGTAAATTAGGACAGTATGATTTTTCTATGATGAATTTTGTTATTCCAAAACGTGCAAAAAACAAAGATGCTGCATTAGAATTCGCGTTATTCTTAACAAATGAAGAAAATCAACTTGCATTGGCAAAACTAACGAACATTTTGGCAACAAACGAAAAAACTCTGCAAAATGAATTTTATACAAAATATAATAATGATGATTTGATTGGTAAGGCAAGAGTTTTGAGTGCAAAACAGTTATATAAAATTGAACCTGTTATGAAAAACCAAAAAGCGCAAAAAGATGTTAATACAGTTATAAATACTGCCGTTCAAATGATTTTACTTGATGATGAAGATACCGAAAGTATTCTTGATTCTGCAAGTAAAAAATGGGCTAAATTAAATGAATAAATGCTTTACACTTGGTAAAGATTTTGTTTACAGGCATGTTTATTGATGTATTTTTATATTATAATATATTTAGGGAAACGATAATAATTATTGGGAGATGTGATAATGGAAGAATTACAAGGCGGTACAGCCGTAGAACCGAAACAAGGGTATGACGCAAGTAATATTCGTGTATTAGAAGGTTTGGAAGCGGTTAGATTACGTCCGGGGATGTATATCGGTTCAACTTCTCAAAGAGGCTTGCACCATTGTATATATGAAATTGTAGATAACTCAATCGATGAATCATTGGCAGGTTACTGTACTGAAATTCGTGTAAAAGTTAATACAGACCACAGTATTACTGTTGAAGATAACGGTCGTGGTATTCCTGTTGATATAAAA
>CAYLHN010000160.1:0-1556 GCA_964383455.1 uncultured Muribaculaceae bacterium
AAAATGACAGAGTATTTGATAAATGAAAAAAACGTTCAAGTCTTTTTTATTGGAACAGATTTTGATTCAAAAACATACCAAAGTATGCTGAAAATGATAGAAAATCCTTTAAAACTTGCTCCAGTAGATTTATGTGGTAAATTGAGTCTTCAAGAAAGTCTTGCATTAACATCGGAAGTAGATTTATTAATAGGTAATGATTCAGGGAATTTGCATATAGCATCATCTGTGCATACACCTATAATAGGCTTATATGGACCTATGCCATTTGAAAAATGGTATGCACTTGGAGATAATAATACTTATTTAAAATCGGATATTTCTTGTATGCCTTGTGGATTAAGAAAAAAATGTAAAAATGATTATGCTTGTATGAAAAACATTACAGTTGATGAAGTTAAAAAAGCAATTGATAAATATATAAAATAAACTTATTTATTTAATTAACAAATAAAATTTTTATATGTTAAAATAAGACAGAAATAAAAAATTAACGGAAAGTATTGATATGATAGAAAAAGCAAAAAGACAACGACAACAAGAACAAAACCCAATAGAAAGAAGAAAAAACTTTGACGCAGTAGAAAGTAATTTAACTGAAGAGCAGGTAAAAGCAGAAGTTAGCAGATGTTTGCATTGTAAGAATGCAAAATGCATAACAGGTTGTCCTGTAAATATAAATATTCCGGAATTTATAGCAGCACTTAAGGAAAATAAGCTTGAAGAAGCCGGAGATATAATAAGAAATACAAGTTTTTTGCCATCAGTTTGTGGAAGAGTATGCCCACAAGAACGTCAATGTGAAGGCAAATGTATTTTAGGCATAAAGGGAGAACCTATCGCAATAGGTGCATTAGAAAGATATGTTGGTGATAATACAGATGCAAAGACCGAAATACAATCAAACACCGGTAAAAAAGTAGCAATTATAGGTTCTGGTTGTGCAGGAATTACAGCAGCAGCTGATTTAAGAAAAGCAGGACATAAAGTAGTTGTTTTTGAAGCTTTACATAAATTAGGTGGTGTATTGAGATATGGTATTCCACCATTTAGACTTCCTAGGAAATTTTTGGATAGAGAAATAAACGCATTAAAAAATATCGGAGTTGAATTTAAAACGAATGTTGTAGTTGGTAAATCAATCACTATACAACAACTTAAAGATGATGGTTTTGATGCGATATTTATCTGTTCAGGAGCTGGTTTGCCCAAAATGTTGAATATTCCTGGTGAAAATTTAAACGGAGTATATTCAGCAAATGAGTTTTTAACAAGAGTAAATTTAATGGGCGCAAATCTTGAAGAAACACCAACACCATTAAAAACAGGGAAAAAAGCAATAATTGTTGGTGGTGGTAATGTAGCTATGGACGCAGCAAGAGTTGCTGTAAGGGTAGGTTTTGAAAGTGTAAAAATTGTATATAGAAGAACAGAAGCAGAGCTTCCAGCAAGACTTGAAGAAATTAGACATGCAAAAGAAGAGGGTGTAGTTTTTCAATTTTTACAAAACCCAGTAGAATTGGCAGGAGAAAATGGATTTGTAAAAACAGCAAACC
>CAYLHN010000160.1:1566-3826 GCA_964383455.1 uncultured Muribaculaceae bacterium
GAATCAGGAAGAAGAAGTCCAAAGCCAACAGGTAAATATATAGAAGAAGAAGTGGATACATTTATAGTAGCATTAGGGACAGGACCGAATCCAATAATTCAGTCATCAGTAATAGCAGATGGATTGGATTTAGAAACAGATAAAAAGGGATACATTGTAATTGATAAAGAAACAGGGCTAACGACAATAGAAGGAGTATATGCTGGAGGAGATGTAGCACCTGTTGGCACATCAAATGCTATTAATGCAATGGGAGCAGGCAAAAGAGCTGCTGCAGCAATAAATCAATATTTAGAAAATTAATTAGAAATATAAATGATTTTATGACGGCCTCCAATTTTTTCTCATTTACTAAAATTGGAGGCCTTTATTATAAAAAATAAAAATTAATAGAAAAACCAAAAGCACGATAATAAATAAGTCAATATTCAGTTATAGATTGTATATTGTTATACACAATAAATAGCAAATAAAATGCAAAAATATAAAATAATAAGAATTTTTAATATTTTATCATTTTCTAAAAAATGTATGGGGTCATCATCAACTTTTACAATATCAGACAATAACAAAAGCCTAAAAATTATAAGAGTAAAAGGAATGGCAGTTAAATACAAATATTCGCTGCCTGCACGAGCTATTGTATTTTGGTCAAGAACATACGTTATATAAAAAGCTATTGATAAAACAGCATTAATCATTATAAATTTATTTGCAATATCTGTATCAAAATTCAAAATTGAAAGCCTACAACAATTACATTTTTCCATAAGTTCAAGTTCCAATTTACGTTTTGTAAATGTAAAAAACATAGACACAAAAAATGTCATTAAAATAACAAGAGGAGATGGCAAAACATTTATAGCAAAGCATCCGGCTACAATCCTCAAGATGAAGCCTAAAGCAATGCAAGCTGCATCTATAAGAACAATATTTTTTAAACTTATTGAATAAACAATATTTAAAATGAAGTATAATAAAATCATTAATACACATAAGTAATTTAAGAAATGAACAGTAAACAAACTTACGGAACATAGTAATATGCAAATTAAAATACCGATTTTTTTTGAAATTCTGCCACTTGCAATCGGACGGTTACATTTTATAGGATGCTTTTTGTCGCTTTCAATATCAATGATATCATTCATTATATAAACTGCAGATGATATTATGCAAAAACCCAAAAATACTAAAATACATTTAGGGTACAATTTAAAATTTAAAATATTCATTGAAAACAGAAGAGGTACAATCACTATGGCATTTTTTATATAATGATTAACCTTCAACATTTTTAAAATATCTTTATACATCATATCCTACCCTGAAAGATTACATAAAAAATACTTACGATAATCATATAAATAAATGCTAATTCTGTAAATATTTGAATTTTGTTTTCAGGAGTCAATTTCCATATATCTTTTAATATGTTTTTTTTTATAATGAAAACTAAAATACTTAATAATAAAACAGATATTAATGAATACATCAAATAAACATGTAACCCATAATTTGAGCAAAATCCCAATTGAACTAAAGACCTTAATTGTACATATTTTGCAATATAAGCTATTATTTGAAAATTTATAATACATTGCCAAAATATAAATAAAGAACAAAAAATATTTATAAATTTATCAGAAAATTTGCTATATAATATACCGATTAAAACCGTTAAGAGAGGTAATATATTTTGACTAAATAAAAAGCTAAATTTTGTATTATAAAAGTAGCATTCAAAAATATGAATAATAACAATAAGTATTATAGGTAAAGCTATTGATGATTTTAAAATTTTTAAATTTTTTATAAACCCCCAAAAAGCAGCAGTAAATAAAAATAATGATGGTATATATAAAACAGAGGATTGATTTTCTGAAAAGAAAATACCTTTGGATGATTTATGAACTATATTTTCCTCAAGCTTTAAGCCATATAAACTTTGTATAAAAGTAGTTTTTAATGCTAATAAAAATCTATTTAGATTGTAATCAAAATTATAAAAAGGAAACACCTCAAAAGTCTTTGTTACATTATAATTTGGGTGTCCAAGTTTTAAAATAAAAAGGTTTAAAAAATATAAAATAACTACATAAAAAATAAATAGAAGAAAATTTTTAATTGTTTGTTTTTTTCTTATAAATAAAAATATTATTAAAATAAAGCTTGTAATAAAGGTTATGATTGTTGTTCCTAAGTTAAAAACTGTAAGAAGAGATAAAATAAAATAATCAATGTTTTTTATTGGATTATC
>CAYLHN010000161.1:0-3702 GCA_964383455.1 uncultured Muribaculaceae bacterium
AGAAATGTCTTTCAACTGTTAAGCCATTCAACTATTAAACAAAATCTGTTCACAGCTTGTAGCGTGCATTTAAATGCACGAAAATTCCTTAGTAACTTAGTGCCTCAGTGCCTTAGAGCCTTTTGTAATGGATTGCTTCGTTTCACTCGCAATGACGGTCTGTTCACAACTCACCACTCACGACTCACTCAAACAGCTTTTACCCTTGCCGAAACATTAATTGTAATCGGCATAATCGGTGTTGTTGCAGCATTAACTTTGCCGAACTTAAATCACGCAACAGGCGACAAAGAAAAAGTTACTAAAGTTAAAAAAATATATTCTTCACTAACCGACGCAGTAGACAGAGCTCAAGTTATTTATGGTGATTTTGATACTTGGTTTAATGATATTGAAGAGGATACTGCTGCTTGTAATGAACGATTTGCAAAACGTGTAACAGAATTCATGAAAGTGTCAAAAGATTGCGGAAATGATTTAAATAAAGGTTGTGTTTCGGTTTCGTCAGGAATAGTTCGTGTGACTGGTGAGGCTTATAAACCAAATGCCGAAGAACTTCAAAATAATACAGCCTATACGGTAGCTTTGTCAGATGGTATTTCGTTAATATTTGGAATTGAATTTGTTGATGATGGAGCCATAGCAGAAATTATAACAGATATTGATGGACCAAATAAGGGTAAAAACCAATATGGCAATGATTGGTTTTATTTTACAATGTATACCAGTAAAACATTTGCAGATGGAAGTGGCGCACTACTGAACCAACTTTATCCTGGTGTAGGTCCAATAGGTTTGACAGGAAACTTACAATATGACGGCAATTTTATAACTGCTTGGGTAATAGAGAATGGTAATTTAGACTATCTTAAGTCAGTTGAAGGTGAAAATGGATGGAAATGTCCTGATGGTGAACTATTAAACTGGGAAACAAAAACATCCTGTAATTAGCTTTTAATTGATTTTTTTACAGGCGGCGCGTAGCGCCGCCTGTTTTGTATGGCAAGTTTGTAATTCTGAATTTTTCATTAATTTTTTATCGGTTTGTATTTTTTTGCGTTAAAATGAAATTAGAAAATACAACAAAAAGGCAGGTATTATGTGGGATTATTCTGAAAAAGTTATGGATCACTACAGAAATCCAAGAAATGTAGGTAAAATTGACAATGCGGATGCAATCGGTGAAGCAGGTTCTCTTGCTTGCGGTGATTCGTTAAAGTTATATTTAAAAATAGAAAACGGAATTGTAACAGATGCTAAATTCCAAACTTTCGGATGCGGTTCTGCTGTTGCAAGTTCAAGTATTCTGACCGAAATGATTATTGGAAAACCAATTGAAGAAGTCAGAAAAATTACGAATAAAGACATCGCTGACCAATTAGACGGACTTCCTCCTGAAAAAATGCATTGTTCTGTAATGGGACATGAAGCTTTGGAAGACGCTTTGAAAAATTATTTTAATGACGAAATGGAATTTAATTTACCTGAAAAACAGGATAAATTAATTTGTCAATGTTTTGATGTTCACGAAAGTCAAATTTTAGAGGCTATTGAAACAAATAATTTGAAAACTGTTGAAGAAGTTACAAATTATACAAAAGCCGGCGGTGCCTGCGGTAAATGTAAATCAACGATAAAAGCTATTGTTGATGAGTATTGGGCAAAACAAGATGCCGACAAACCAAAATTAACACAAACTCAAAAGATTTTGAAAATAAACAGTGTTATCGAAAACCAAATTTCACCTGAATTAAGAAAAGATGGTGGAGATATTGAGCTTGTTGATATCGAAGATAACAAAGTTTATGTGAAATTAAGAGGTAAATGTTCGGGATGTAAAAATTCTCACATGACGCTGAAAGTTTTTGTTGAACAGACTTTGCAAGAAACAGTATCTAAACAAATTGAGGTTATAGAGGTACAATAATGGACAAATTAATATACTTGGATAATAATGCAACAACACAAGTTGATGAAAAAGTTTTGGAAGAAATGCTTCCATATTTAAAAGAAGAATACGCAAATCCATCGAGTATGTACGATTTTGCAAAAAAATCTTCTAACGCTTTAAAAGTTGCAAGAAAACAAGTACAGGAATTTGTCGGAGCAGAAAATGATAAAGAAATTATTTTCACATCTTGCGGTTCAGAAAGTGCAAATACGGCAATTAAAGGTGTTTTGGCCAATAATAAAACAAAACGCCACATAATAACAACGGCGGTTGAACATCCTTGTGTACTAAATTTGTTCAGAGAATACGAAAAACAAGGTTATAAAGTTGACTATATTGGGGTAAATTCTCAAGGCGAGCTTAATTTAGATGAATTAAAAGAAAAAATTACTGATGAAACTGTGCTTGTTTCAGTTATGTGGGCAAACAATGAGACTGGTATTATTTTCCCCGTAGAAAAAATTGCAGAAATTGTAAAAGAAAAAAATCCTCAAACAATATTTTATGTAGATGCGGTGCAAGCAGCAGGTAAAATACCTATGGATGTTAAAAATACCAAAATTGATATGTTAGGTATTTCGGGGCACAAATTCCACGCTCCAAAAGGTATAGGCGCTTTGTATGTAAAATCAGGTACAATAATTTCCCCTCTTATAACAGGCGGTCATCAAGAACGCGGAAAACGTGCGGGTACGGAAAATGTTCCGTATATAGTGGCATTGGGTAAAGCTGCCGAATTGGCGAAAAATAATTTGGATTATGAACTAAAAGAAGTAAAACGCTTGCGTGATAAGCTTGAACAGGGAATTGTAAAAAATATCTTCAATGCAAGATTAAACACAGCTCCTGCAAACAGAGTTCCTAATACTACAAATATCGGTTTTCAATATATTGAAGGGGAATTGATTTTATTGCATTTGAGTGACATAGGTATTTGTGCAAGTTCAGGAAGTGCCTGCACATCTGGCTCATTGGAACCAAGTCATGTTCTGCGCGCAATGGGTATACCGTTTACGGCTTTGCACGGAAGTATAAGATTTTCTTTAAGCAGATTTAACACTGAAGAAGAAATCGATTATGTTATAGAAAAAATGCCTGAAATAATAGAAAAACTGAATAAAATTTCACCATATCAAGACGAATTGGAAGCTTTGAGAAAATTGAAGTAAATCAATTTCTGAGTAGTTTCAAGTTTTGTATTGTTTTTTGTAAATATTGTAATTCTTTGTCTGACATGCCGTCTATTTCGGATACTATTTGCTGTGTTAATTCATTACGAGGTAAAATAGGTTCAAAATCAAATAAATCTTTTATTTGAACATTTAATATTTTTGCAATTTTTACTAAATTTTCATCATTAGGACGTTGATTTCCACACTCAATTCTTGTTAAATTTGTGCGTTCCATTTCTAAAATATCTGCAAGCTGAGATTGCTTTAAATTATTGGCAATTCTTAATTCTCTGATTTTTTGTCCTAATTTTTCATTGAAATTATATTCCATAAGAGCCTCTATTTATAGAATATAACTATTTATAAAAATAAAGAATACTATAAAGTATAACAAAATATTGACAAAATGTTCTATAATATAGTACAATATTTTATAAAAGTACGATATTATAGAAACATTTAAATGATATTGTATCGAGATACAGAAAGGATAAAAATGAAAAAGACATTAGCGTTTACACTTGTAGCTTGTAGCGTGCATTTAAATGCACGAAAATTCCTTAGTAACTTAGTGCCTCA
>CAYLHN010000162.1:0-3698 GCA_964383455.1 uncultured Muribaculaceae bacterium
TTTTGCATATTCAGGATCTAAAGCATGTTCAGCATCAACAAATGCTGCGATTCCGCCTTTTTTTTGACATTCTGCAACAATATGCTGGGCCAAAGTTGTTTTACCTGAACTTTCAGGCCCGTATATTTCTATAATTCTTCCTCTTGGAATACCGCCTATGCCCAATGCTATATCTAAATCCAGTGAACCTGTAGGGATAGCCTCTACGCTTACGGAAGGCTTATCACCAAGCTTCATTATAGAACCTTTTCCAAAATCTTTTTCTATTTTTTCAATAGCAAGTTTTAACGCTTTTTCACGTTCATTTGATGATTTAGTTTCTGTTTCTTTTTCTTTCACTGCCATTTGAATTTTCCTTATATAGTATAATCTTTAACTTCATATCTTCTGTAAAAACCGAATCCGATTTTTTCAAATTTTTCCAATTCCATTTTCATATGAACATTATCTTTATTAAGTTCGATTATTTTATTTTTCAGTTTTTCATTTTCTGTTTGCAATTTAATTAATTCTGCTGCCATGCCTTCCATATTTTGCATTTTTTCCGCAAGTTTTTTATCAACAGCATCGAGAATATTATTAGAAATATTTTCTTCCATTTGAGAAAATGAATTCATAATTTTATCAACCATTTGCGAAGGCGAAATTCTCACAAGAGAATTTTTCATCTCTTTTGCATGCTTCAATCGTTTAACTTCATCATACGAAAAATATGTTAAACCTCTTTTATTGCGTTTCGGAACAATTGCCGAACGCTTGCAAAGGCTGATAATTTCATCATTATCCGCACTTAATATTTCTCTTACCTCACTTGGAGTTAATGTTATATCACTCAAACTTTGTGTTGCCATATTCCCCTACCCTTATATGTATTTTATTTTAGTTGAACAAAAAATACAAATGTTTAAGACAAATCTTTAATAAATATTAAGAAAAAAAGAACTCTTTTGAGTTCTTTTCTAAAAATTTATATACAAAAAATCCGTTTCTACTCGAAGTAAATAAGGATTATTTAACAACTTTTGAAACGAATTTTGTGATTTCGAATAATGAATCTTTAACGAAGTCTTTAGCTAAATCTGCTACAGGTCTGTTTTCGATGTAATCGAATGCAAAGTAGATAGGATCTTTAGCATTGTTGAATCTCATTCTTCTGTCATTTTTGTTTAAGTATTGAAATTCATGTTTATGAGCTTCGATTAAAGAACCGAAAGAATTGTTTTGCATTTGTCCTCTCATTTAATGTACTTACATATATATAAAGTATTTTAAAAATGTCCGATTTCAGCATGTCTAAAAACTGTTACATTTGTTTACAAAAATCACATTTACCCCGTTTTTATAGGTATTTTACAGATTTTTTTAATTACAAAGTTATAAATTTCTAATACTTTAGTATAATTTTTTGTAAAATTATCAAAGTTTTAAAAACATTTGCCGATATAAATAGTATAATAAAACTTAAAGAGGATAAAAATGGAAGAAAAAAAACCGGAAGAAACAGGTGCTTCTCTATTTGGGCGTAGTGCGGATTTAATGAATGACGATCCGCTGGAAGAAATTTTTGCGCTTAATTTAGGTGATTTTTTATCAGAATGTTTAATTTCAGATGATTTAGCAAAAAAAATCGGTAAATCGGAAAGAGATAAAAAAGATAAAATTGAAAGTTTAAAAAATCAATTAAAAGAACTTGTTTCAATATATTCGCTGGATAATACGCTTTGCGTTCTTGGGTTTAATTCAAAAGAAGATTATGTAATTTATAACTCAATAGCAAAGACAATTTCTCAAATGCTGGATGTTGATGCATGCCATGTTTATTTGACAAAAGATTTTGCTAAAGGGCTTGATACAGA
Source organism: uncultured Muribaculaceae bacterium (assembly GCA_964383455.1). Classification (GTDB taxonomy): domain Bacteria; phylum Cyanobacteriota; class Vampirovibrionia; order Gastranaerophilales; family Gastranaerophilaceae; genus UBA6984. The sequence continues at coordinate 1,857 of CAYLHN010000162.1, forward strand.
AAATCATGATTTGCTTTTGGTAGGTTCTTCGATTGATTTTGAAGATGATATTTATAAAGAAAATATCGGTTACAACTTAAATGAACATGCCTTTGTTGCAGATGCTTTTAACACAAGGGACATTGTAGAAATTAAAAATCCGAATGACAACAAAGATTTTGTTCCAAATAAAGCTCTTTTTGAAGACAAAGTCAAACTTTTATATGCAATTCCGATGAGTAACAATGCCTATAATGTTGGGGTTGTAGTTGTTGAAAGTTATACAAAAAAATCATTTAAAAAAGCTCTTTGCAATTTGATTGTATCAATGGCACGTCTTTTTGCCACATCAATGTCGTTACAAAAAACAATTGATGAGGTAAATAATCTTCTTGCTGATAAAAATGCAGGAATGATAGATTTACAACATATGAGAGCAGAATTAACAGCTTTAATAGGTGATTTGGGTGATGAACAGCAAATATTTGTAACCCTTCTTGCAAAAGCAGTTGATGCAAAAGGTGAATATAAGGTTGCACACTCTCAATTAACGGCAGATTTATCACGATTAATTTGCAAAAACCTAAAACTTAATGAAAAAACAAGCGATTTAATATACTACGCAGGACTTTTGCAAAACGTAGGTAAAATTACTCTGCCTGAAGATTTATTTAATCACGGCGGAAAACTTACAAAAGAAGATTGGGAAAAACTGCAAAACCACCCTAACGTGGGCGTTAACTTATTAATGAATATCAATTTCTTATCAGAAGTTATTCCGTATATTCATTACCACAAAGAGCGCTGGGACGGTCGTGGTGAGCCTGAAGGATTAAAAGGTATGTCAATACCTTTAGGTTCAAGAATTATCGCAATTGCGGACGCTTATACGGCTCTGACATCAGAAAGACCTTTCCGTGAAGCACTTCCTAAAGAAAAAGCATTAGCAATTCTAAAAGAAGAATCAGGCGTAAAATGGGATCCTGTAATCTACGAAGCGCTTACAAATGTTGTATAAAACAAAACGGTTGTCCAAAATGGACAACCGTTTTGTCATTTAAATGTTTATACCTTAATGACAAGAAGTATTTGTTGTAAAATTTAAAACAATATCTGAGTCATTGCATTTACAATCTGCATTTGCTTTCAAATAGTCCAAATTTCCATATTCTAAAACCCAATAAGGGGCAAGAAGTTCTGAATTACATATATTTACTGTTTCTTTAACACTAGGACTCAACATATTATATTCATATAAAAGATAAGGATACAACGTATTTGTTTCAGATTTTATATCAAAGGCAAAAACATCGTTTCCATATTGATATTTACCTTTATTTGGACCATCAACATCTACGAATACTACCATTGCACCATTAGAATCCTCAAATGAGAAATTCAAAGACATTCCGTCTGATGTTACAACAGAATAACTATCTTTATCAGTATCAATAGAATAATCAAGACCTGTTTGATTAATATAACTTAGCTTTCCGTTTGCAAAACAGCCTGTACCTTCTAATCCGCAATCTTTTGATATTTTCATAAATTCTGTAACACGTTTAGCAAAACGTTCTGACCTTTTTGCATAAGCATCACTTGCTAAATCAGTGAACCAAGTATCAAAATCCCCATAAATAGCTTGTCCTCTATCTATAGCCTCAGTCAGCGCTGAATAAATTTTTTTAACCCTTGTAACTTTTTCTTTGTCGCCTGTGGCATGGTTAAGGTTTGGCAAAGTTAATGCCGCAACTACACCGATTATGCCGATGACAATGAGGGTTTCAGCAAGAGTAAAAGCTGCTTTAGTGAGTCGTGAGTGGTGAGTCGTGAATAGACCGTCATTGCGAGTGAAACGAAGCA
>CAYLHN010000163.1:0-3657 GCA_964383455.1 uncultured Muribaculaceae bacterium
AGGTACCGGAAGGTGAAGCAACAATTAATTCAGTTAAAACTGCTCTTGAAATGGGTATTCGCCACATTGATACAGCTCATGCTTATCAAAATGAGAGAAGTGTCGGGCGTGCCATTAAAGAAAGTGGTATTCCTCGAAATGAAATTTGGATTACGACAAAATTGTGGCCCAGTGAATACGGTGAAGGTAAAACAAGTCAAGCAATAGACAAAATGCTTAAAAGACTTGATACGGATTATATTGATTTGCTCCTTTTGCACCAACAATTCGGCGATTACATTGGCGCATATAAAGACATGCAAAAAGCAGTAAAAGACGGCAGAGTTAAATCTATCGGTTTATCAAACTTTGAATCCGAAAGGTTGGAGGAAGTTTTGAATATGGCAGAAATTACGCCGTCAGTATTGCAGGTTGAATGCCACCCGTATTATCAGCAAAACGAATTAAAGAAAAGAATTGGAAAATATGGAACGGTTATAGAATCTTGGTATCCGATAGGACACGGTGATAAAGGACTGATAAATGAACCGTTATTTACAAAATTGGGGCAAAAGTACAACAAGACAAATGTGCAAATAATTTTAAGATGGCATATTCAAGAAGGGACAATCGTTTTCCCACGTTCAACAAACCCTGTTCATATAAAAGAAAACTTTGAAATATTTGATTTTGAATTGACGGAAGATGAAATGAACGAAATAAGAAATCTTGATAACGGCAAGAGATTTTTCAATATGACTTTGGAAGAACAGGAAAAAAATCTTGGAGCTTGGAAACCTGAAGATTAAATAAATTAATCTAAAATATAAATTTTTTTACGGCATTCTTCGATTTCATTGAACGATAACATTATGTTTTTTCTTAAAAGAAGAATAAGTGTTGTTAGTTTAGGATCTCCCTCGACAATGTCGTGAATTACATCAATTAAATATTGTGATTCCAAAAGCTTATTTGAAATATCTTTAGAAAGTTCAGCTAAATTCATTTCTTTTTCCATATATCTTCCTCTGTTGTAATTTTGTTTTAATAAACTTGCATAAAAGTTATAACATAATTATAATTGAAATGTCAATATAGTTACAATAAACTTATAATAAAGTAGAATTTTATTGCAAAAAAGGGGGCTATATGACAGAAGAAAAAAAAAGATTTGTATTACTGGTAGACAATGATATTTTTGAAAAGTTCAAAGAATTGGCAAAAGAACAAAATCGTACAGCAGGAAACCTCGGAACGAAGCTTGTAAACGATTATGTAAAAGAAAATTATAAAAAATAAAATAATATATATTAAACAAATTCGAATTAATATCAAAGCTTAAAATCCTGAAAAGTTTTATATAAATGAAATTTACAAACAAAGGAGAAATAAATGAAAGTATTGTTATTTAACGGTTCACCTCACAAAAACGGATGTACATATACTGCTTTAGAGGAAATTGCAAAAACCTTGAAAGAAGAAGGTATTGATTCTGAAATTTATCAAATCGGAACAGGCTCAATAACATCTTGCAGAGGATGCGGAGCGTGTTCAAAACTTGGAAAATGTGTAATAAACGACGATGACGTGAATAATTTTGTTGACTATGCGCGAAGTTTTGACGGATTTATTTTTGGTTCACCCGTACACTATGGCTCGGCCTGCGGTGGAATTACAGCATTTTTAGATAGAGCATTTTTTGTTGCTTTTATGTCAGGAAGAGGAGATGTATTTAAACATAAACCTGCTGCCTCTGTTGCTAGCGCAAGACGTTCAGGTACTACCGCTACATTAGATCAACTAAATAAATATATGACAATATCTGAAATGCCTATAATATCCGGCAGATATTGGAACATGGTGCACGGTCATACTCCTGACGAGGTTAAACAGGATTTGGAAGGAATGCAGAATATGAGAATCCTTGCACGCAATATGGCTTGGCATTTAAAATGTCAGGAAGCTGCGAAAAATGCAGGTATTCAACTGCCAAAAGAAGAAGAAATAGTCTTTACAAATTTTATAAGGTGAAAAAATTTAAATATAATCATGGACTAAGCACAGATCTTTTCTGTGCTTTTTGCCGTCAAATTCTATTAATTCAATTTCATCATATAAATTTTCAACTGCATGGGAAATAGTATTTGCATTTTTGGTTATCAAAAGTGTCCTGTCTCCAACAGTTTCATATTCTAAATATCTGTTTTTTATTGTGTTAAAATGAGCAACTTTTGTTGATTCATCAAGTTTGTCCAGGCCTGAAATTATTGAACCGCTTTTTCTGCCAGAAGAAAGCACTGCGGAAACTGCAAATTGTTCTGACATTTCAACTTTTTCATAGTCATCTGCAAATGTTCCCATAGCACATGCCTGCATTAAATAGAATAAATTTTCATCCATTAATGATAAAACACCCTGACAGTCGTGTTCTTGAAGTGAAGTATTGTATTCTAAAGCAACAACATTACCTTCAGGTGTCAAAACTGCGTCAAGTCCTAAAATACCTACATATGGAGTTCCGTTTTGTGCAAGTTCGTCAAGTGTAGGCAAAATCATTTCATTCATAATATATTGTTCTACTTCTGAAGAAATTTTATAATCAGGAGCATAACATCCCATACCTGAAGTTAAAATTCCGCCGTCGCCATCAAGCGAGAATTTATAATTGGCAACTGTTGACAGCGGTAGTGCGTTATAACCGTCTGTAACTACATAAAACGAAAATTCGTGTCCGTATATGTAATCTTCTATAATAACTCTTTGCTCACCCCGCAAAAATGATTCATCAATAAAAGATTTTGCTATTGAATAAGAACTGCAAACTAATGTTCCGTTAACGCCTCTGTGTTCATCTGTTTTTGTAACTATAGGCATTTGTGAATTTCTTGCATAGTCGTAAGCTAAATTAGCTTTTTCAAAAATCCCGAATTTTGCTGTAGGAATATGCATTTTATACATAAATTTTTTGCCTAATGATTTGCTTGTGCAAATTTCCGCACTTTTTGCCATCGGACCGAATACCATTTGTCCGTTATCGGCAAAAAATCCTGCAATATCAGCTTTTATGGCTTTTTCCGATGAAACAACAGTTAAATCGACACTGTTTTCCATCGCAAATTCTAATAACTCAATAGGAGAATCTTCTCTGATATCAACGCAAGTGCAAAATTCTTTCATTGCATCGTTTCCTCTTGCAACAAAAATTTTATCTACACAATCTAATTCAGATAATTTTTTCGCAAATGCAAATTCTTTTGCACAATTTCCAATAATTAGTACATTCTTACGATTTATTTTTTTCATAAAACTATTATACTACATAAACAAGAGTGAATATTATTAAGAAATGTTACTATTTTTAATAAATTCTGACTAAAAATATGACTTTTAAATTTTTCTCATTAAAAACATAATGTCGAGAGAGAAAAACGCGCGAGAGAGGACTACATAATGGCAAACACTTTAATTTCTATTTTTAACAAAGTTTTATCACCTGCGGTTGTTAATCCGCAACAAACACAAACTCAACCTGTAAAAACAGTTGAATCAACAAACCCATTCAATCCAAATCCGTTCGTTAACAATACTATTGACATGAACACTTATGCAAAAAACAGACCTGTTCAAGGCGGTTATTTTGCAGGATACTACAACGGAAGACCAAATATTGTCGGCAGA
>CAYLHN010000164.1:0-3641 GCA_964383455.1 uncultured Muribaculaceae bacterium
TCTTTCTTAATAAGTGCGGATTCCGGATTATCCGACTTGTCTTTAATGTTGATTACTGTTTCTTCGTCTTGAATTGAATTGTCTTGTAATTTTTTTGATGAAGATTTCAGGTAATCTTTTGAAAAATTTTTGGCGATTGTTCCAATCCATCCTTTGAATTTGCCCTGTTCATTGTAAGAATCGGATTTTTGCCAAACTTTGATATAGACCTCCTGTTCTATATCTTCGTTTTCTTGTTTTGTTATTAATCTGATAATGTTTTTGACATTATTTTGATTGTTTGTAATTATTTTTTTTATATCCATTAATTTAAGCTTATTAGTCCGTAGTTATCAATTGGCATACCGTATTCGTTTGTTGCAGACTGTGTTGATGTATCAGAATAATTATAATTAGCTGTTGTTATGTAGCCGTATTGAGAAAAATATCCGATGAGCATTCCTGTAAACAATCCAAAACATAGTATACACGCAACTTTTAATCTGGTAAAACTGTCTTTGCGTTTTTTTACGTAGTATGGCTTTACTTCTTGAATTAACTCGGAGACTTTATCCATTTTTTCTTGCTCTTGTCTGCAATCGGGACACTCTTTCAAGTGCTCCTGTAATTCTTTTTCGTCTCTAAATAAGAATAAAGATTCAAATTTTGTACATTTTTCTTTCATAGTTTCATCCTTTACACAAATATAACGATTGAAAAAATAAAATGTTCATTTTTTATTTGAAATATTACAAAATATTAAGGTTTGCGATTGTCAAAATATTTAAAATACTGTGAATATTATTTTCTAATAGAAGTTTTTATGTTTCTTGAAGGTTTATTTAAAAAAAAGCCTCACTTATCCGGTGAGGCGATTGAATTAGTGTACATGCATGCTATATCCATGCTTTCAGACATGGCAACCATGTTTAACAATCTTTACATTTGACGAAAAATATTTAATAATGCTACAATGTTAGTATGGAATGTGTTAAAGAAAATCTCATTACATCTGATAATATAAAAATAGCCTGTAATTATTTTATGTGCGGGCATGAATCTGTTTTGGTTATTGCTCATGGATGGTTTATGGGCAAAGATTCGAAATATTTTTTGCAGATGAGTGAAGATTTCAGTAAATATTTTGATATAATATCTTTTGATTTTAGGGGACATTGTGAAAGTTCCGGAGAATATACTTTTGGTGCAAAAGAGACGGAAGATTTAAAGGCTGTTATTGAATTTGCGCAGAAAAAATATAAAAAGATATTTTTAATAGGATTTTCTCTTGGTTCTTTAATTTCAATCGACTATTGTTCAAAATATAAGGGTGTTGATAAGCTTATTGCAGTGAGTGCGCCTATTGACTTTAAATTTATTGAGAATGATTTTTTAAGTCCAAATGCTTTTGTTCCGACTATAAAAAAAATAGAATTAAAAAGATGGTTTTCTGTAAGATGTAAACTTCCGTTTGATAAGAAGCCCTCTCCGATTAGATTAGTCAGAAAGATAAAAATTCCTACATTTTTTATTGCAGGAAAAAATGATCCTATTATAAAATTTTGGCATAATGAAAAATTATATAAGCATGCAAATAGTCCAAAATTGCAATATCTGTACGAAAATGGGAAGCATGCAGAAGATATTTACCTTGAAAACAGAGAAGATTTTATTCAGAAATGTTCTGATTGGTTGAATTTGAATAATATAAATTGATTGTATTATAATAATTCAAAAAGGGTAATATGATGAAAAAATTATTATGTTTTATACTAATTTTGTCGGGACTAACAACTTGCAGTGCATTTGCGGCAAAGTATAAGGTTAATACATCAGGGGTTGTAAAAACAAACGGAAAAGTTGTTTCACCTTCTGTAAATAATCCTGTAAATCCTTATAATGTTTATAATGCTACAAGTTATGTATCATCAAATACCGTAAATGCAAAACAAGTCGGTACGATTGAACTTGTTATGGACTATTCGGGAAGTATGTCAAATTGGATTTCACAGGCAAAATCTGCAATGTCTCAAATTATAGCTCAAATTCCATCGTCTACAAAAGTTGGTTTCAGGGCATTCGGACACGATAATTTTGGCTCAAATCCAAACAATAATGTTACATTGGCAAATGTCAAAAAAGTAGTTAAGAAAAATGGTAAATACAAGGTTGTATCACAAGCGGATACGACAATTGGAAATACAAGCGGATATTGTTCTGCAACAGCTCAGGTTGCACCTATTATGAGTGCAAATTCAAATAATATTTTGGCAGGAATGAATTCAATTGATATAGGAGGGGCTACTCCATTAGTTTATGCCTTGGATAGAGCTGTTAATCAAGATTTTGCGGGGTTAGATAAAAATTATGCAAAGAAAATTGTTTTAATTACAGATGGCGGTGAAAATTGCGGTGGTGACCCTTGTGCTTTTGCAAGAAGATTAGTTAGTCAAAGAAATGATGTTCATATAGACGTTGTGCTTGTATCAGGGTGGTTTAGTAAATTATCTTGTTTAGCAGATGTTACCGGCGGAAAAATGTACAAAGTTAACAATTTATCAAATTTTTCAACCGTTTTAACCGAATCTATGACTTCTGTTCCTACGGATTTGAAAGTTCCGACTCAGCAATATGAATATTACGGTAATTAGTAAAAATAAAGGTTTTTCCAGTGAGTAAAGAAAACAAAAGTAATGAATTTTTTTATAAACCGTGCATTTCGATGTTCATATTTAGTTTTATTATATACTTAATAACTATTTATTGTTTTGTCACAATGGATTTAGTTTTAATTCAGATGATTTTGATATTTACTGCTATATTCATAGTTCTATTCATACTGTCTGTTTTTGCAGCGTCACACAGTTATGAATTATTGAAAAAAGACATGGTTAAATATAAAATTCAAAATAAACATCTATTGTTTGATGATAAAGATTATGATTTAGCTGCTGTAAGAGGTTTTTATTATAAAGCAGGAAAATTTAAGACTCGTCGTGTCGGTCGTTCAGAAGCGCTTTTACAAGAAAGCCCGACTCTTTTAATGGTAACAGATAATGGTGTATATAGAATAATACTTAATCCTGAATATCATAATATATTAGACTATATTGATGCGAATTATAAAATAAATTACTATGATACAAGGAGTAAGATACTTTGTAACCTTGGTCTTGGTAAAAAAGTTTCATTTAAGTCTCTTTTGTTTGATATAATTTCAAATAGTAATGTACTTTTTGTTATGGGATTGGGCATTTTTTTACTTAATAAGTTTTCGGAGGCTATAAGTGTAATAACGCCGGTAACGCAAGTTATTTCAGTGATTATTATGTTTTCCCCTTTATTTTTATTATTCATATTAAGAAGAATAGTTGTTGGTAAATATTAAATTGCTGTGTTGGTAAGTTCCGATGGTGCAATTTTTTGTACCGTTGGGATAAGGCAGTAAGATACTATAGCAGTAAGAGTGTGAACAGTGAACAACTTAGGCACTAAGATACTAAGGCACTAAGGCAGTAAGAATAAAAATCCTAGTACGAAAGTGCCTAATCACCCCATCCCTAGCCCTTCCCCATCCGAGGAAACGAATTTTTACAAAAGATAATAGGATACTAAGGCACTAAGGCAGTAAGAATATAAATAAATGTAAAATAAATAGCTTA
>CAYLHN010000165.1:0-3609 GCA_964383455.1 uncultured Muribaculaceae bacterium
AATACCTGCGTTAACAGGAATTAAGCTGTCAGCTTCTCTTGCCATAGCCGAATCAGGTCTGTTTGTAATAATCAAGATATGAGAACCTCTGGCTTTAGATTGTTTTACTGCAGTCAGAGTATCAGCAGTTTCACCTGATTGAGAGACACCTATTACAAGTGTATGTTCGTCAGTAACGGTTGTTCTGTAAATATATTCGCTTGAAGCTTCCACATCTACAGGAATTTTGCATAACTCCTCAATAATGTATTTACCTACAAGTGCCGCGTGAAGCGATGTACCGCAAGCTACAACCTGAATTCTGTTTAAGTTTTTCAAAGACTCTTTATCAAGTTTTACTTCGTTAAGTGTTATTTTTTCATCTGCAGTGTGAAGTTTTCCTGATAAAAAGTTTCTTATTACATCTGGTTGTTCATGAATTTCTTTAAGCATAAAGTGTTTGTAACCCATTTTACTTAAAGCAATTGGTTCCCAAGGCAATAATTCGACTTTTGGCTGAATTATATTATTTTCCGAATCATATAATTCTATACTATCAGCCTTTAAGACAGCTATTTGATTGTCATCAAGGTAAATAGCTTTTTTTGTATGTTCGATAATTGCAGGAACGTCAGATGCAGCAAAATTTTCACCTTCGCCAACGCCTACCAAAAGAGGAGCATTTCTTCTTGTTGCAATAATAGTATCTTTAACATCCTGATGAATTATGCATAAAGCATATGCACCTTCCAATTCTTTTGTTGCAAGTCTTACAGCTTCTTTTAAATCGTGTGTTTGATTATATTTTTTTGCAACTAAATGCGCAACTGTTTCTGTATCTGTTTCTGATTGAAAAACAACCCCTTCTTTTTCCAATTGCGCTCTTAACTCTTTATAATTTTCAATAATACCGTTATGAACAACAGCCAATTTTCCGCAGTTTGAAGTATGAGGATGAGCATTTATTTCATTTGGTACACCATGTGTTGCCCAGCGAATATGACCAATACCAACTTTTGCAGTTTTTATTTCGCCTTGTTTTTCTGTTAATAAATCTTTTAAATTTTGAAGTTTTCCTTCAGCTTTATAAACTTTTGTTTGTCCGTCGGCAATTACAGCAACACCTGAAGAATCATATCCTCTGTATTCAAGCGAACTTAGACCGCCGGTTAATATTTCCGATACTGATTTTTCACCTACATATCCAACTATACCGCACATTTATTTATATAACCTTTCTTCTTGTTTTAGTTTAACTATACTACATTTTAACATAAAAAATTAAGTTGCAAATTTGTTATAATTGTTATAACATTTTAAAAAAAAGGGGAACTTATGAAAAAAATTATATTTTTATTTACGTTATTATTGTTCACTACACTTTCAGTGCATGCTGATGAAATTATAATTACGAATATTACTCAAGATAATCTATGGCATAAGCTTGGATTAAGAGATGAAAAAGTTTATACGGTAGGTTCAAAAATATTAAATGCAAATAAAATTAATAAAAGAGTTGTTTTTAATGTAAATGGATTTAATTCAATAAATGCAAGTGCATCTTATCAATATAAAACAGTTTCCGTGAACAAGGGTTTATTAAACTACATAGATAATGATGATGAATTGGCTGCTGTTTTATCACATGAAATCGCTCATAATATAGACCAATATGGCGGATTTGGTAAAGTAATTATTATGGCATTTAACAGTAAATCTTATGAACACAAAGCTGATTTAAGAGGTGTAGATTATATGGTTAATGCAGGTTATAACCCTGTAGCTATGATTACTGTTTTAAATAAAATAAGCGGTGAAAGTATTTGGGATTGCGGTTTTTTATGGAGTCATCCAAAAACATCAAGCAGATTGTTAAAAATTTACGAATACATTTATACAAAATATCCTAAATACCTTACAACAGATATGACAAAAAATGTTAATTTCGTAAACTGGACTTATACAGCACAAAAAGATATTAATAAATTCCAGCAAAAAGAAAAAAATAAACTTGAAAAAAGAGGAAGTTTATAATGTTTAAAAGATTATTGACAGCTATATTTATCATTTTTATAGCTCAACAATCTTATGCAAAAGAAATTCCAGTAAAAATAACACCTGCCAAAAAATATTCCACTACAAATATAACTCCAAAAGAAGGAGACTATGTTAAATTTGTCACAACTGAAAACATTAACGGAATAAAAGCAGGAACTCCTGTAACAGGGATTTTATCAGAACGCAGCGAAAACGGATTTGGCGGAAAAACGGCTGAACTTTATATTGAACAATTTAAAATAAATGGTAAAAATTTAAACGGAATTGTTTATAAAAAAGGTAATCCTCACGAAATATATTTTGAATATTTTGATAACATATTTGCTTTACCATTAAAAATTTTTGACGACTCTTGTTCATATATCCGCGGCGGTGAAGCTTTTTTAAAGCCTAATATTGATATTTTTACTTTGTATTTAAAGGAATAAGATATGAAAAAATTTTTATTATTTCTTCTGTTAATGTTTATTTCAGCTCCATGTGTATTCGCAGAAAAAATTCCTGTAAAAATTACTCCAACACAAATAATTTCTACTAATCACGATGAAATTGAAATTGGAGATTGGATAAGATTTAAAATTGTTGACGATGTTTATTACAATGAAAAAATTTATATTCCAAAAGATACAACTGTTATAGGTGTTGTTGATAACATACATGAAAACGGTATTATAGCTGATAATGCAGAAATTATTTTTAAAAAATTCTTTCTGAGAAATTATAAAAACGAACTTGTAACAATAAATTATACACTTACTTTAAACAGAGAGAATTCCGTTTGTTATTCTTTTTACGATAAATATGCAAAATATTTCGGTGCTATTTTTAAAGGAAATGAAATTTATATAAAACCCGAAACAATTAATTATAATTTATTTTTAATAAAATAATTTTTTTGATTATAAAGTTTATTTTTATATATCATTTGGTATATAAATATTTATAAAAAATATATCAAACGGTTGATGTTTATTCACCTTATATGATTTACATTTAATTAATAATTGTTAATTGTATAAGGATTTAGAATGAAATTATTATCTAATTTAAATAAATTCGTATTGGCAGTATTTATTTTAACAATCTCAAATTCTTACTGCTTTGCTGAAAATTTATTAATAAGTTCTGCACATCAAAATTCTTTATATAATTCAAAATCTTATTATGAAGGTCTAAAAACATTCGGTATCGGAGATTCAATATATATTGTCCTTGATGAATTATCAGAAAATAATAATTTAATACAAAACTATGTAAATAACGGTGAAACAGTTAACGCTCAAGTAGTTCAATTACTGTCAAATGGTAATTTGTTAATTCAAGGTAAAAAAACTGTTATTAATAATAATAAAAGAATCAATTTAGTAATAACGGGAATTGCAAATCCAAAATCTATAACAAAATCAGGACAGATATTATCAAAAAATATTACTAATATAAATATTTCGTATTTAAATAATTCAACAACAAATCATCATTCATCATTTAAAAATAAACTAATAAAACATTTACTTTAATAAAATAAAAACCTCTCATCACTGAGAGGTTAAAATTCACACTAACTAAACTTTT
>CAYLHN010000166.1:0-3583 GCA_964383455.1 uncultured Muribaculaceae bacterium
ATTTTTGTGCATATTATGCCTCCTTTTTACTTATGTCTACTCTTTCATTATTTAGTTTTTTTCGTACTTTGTCAACCCTAGTAAGATATTTATTTTACATTTACTTAATATTCTTAGTACATTAACATAAAGGTGCAGAAAACTGCACCTTTACTGTATCATTTTTAAAACTTATTATGCTAATTCAGCTAAAGCTTTTTCCATCTCTTCATCGTTAGGAGCTTTACCATGCCATCCTGCTTGATTTTCCATAAATGAAACACCTTTACCCTTTGTTGTATGAGCAATAATTGCAGTAGGTTTATCTGATGAATTTTCTTTTGCAGATTTTAGAGCATCATAAACTTGGTTTAAATCATGACCGTCTATTTCTACAACATTCCAATTAAAAGCTTTTAATTTATCTGCCAAAGGTTCCAAAGCTTTAACTTTTTCAACATCACCATCAATTTGTAACATATTTCTGTCTATAATTGCAGTAATATTATTTAATTTTTTATGAGGAGCATGCATAAAAGCTTCCCAGCAAGAACCTTCTTGTAATTCGCCATCACCCAGATAACAGAATACATGAGCAGGATTTTTGTCTAATCTTAATCCTAATGCCATACCAACTGCCATTGATAAACCTTGTCCCAAAGAACCTGTTGCAACTTCAACACCCGGTAAGTGCGTATTCGGATGACCTTGAAGGCGAGAACCAAATAAACGGAATGTCATTAATTCTTCTTGAGGGAAAAATCCTTTTTGAGAAAGAACTGAATAATAAACTGCTGAAGCATGACCTTTTGATAAAACAAATCTATCACGTTTTTCAAAGTTTGCATCTTTATCCCATTGAGGATATACATTCATAATTTTTTGATATAAAACAGTCAAAATCTCAACTGCTGACATTGCACCGCCAACGTGTCCGGATTTTGAATTATGAACCATTTTAATGATATTACGTCTTGTTTGCTTACATAAATCTTTTAATTGTTCAAGTTCTTTTTGCTCTAACATTTTATTATCCTTTCCTTGTTAATTTCTCTTTAATAACATTATACACAAAAATTGGTAAAGTCGGGAAAATTCTTTTAAATCTTTCCGGCTGTTTGATAGTCCTGTATAACCATTCCAAACCTAATTTTTGCCAAATTTCGGGAGCTCTTTTTACTTCACCGGCCCATACATCAAAACTTCCGCCTATACCAATCATTACTGTTGAGGGTAAAATCTTTTTTAAATCATATATAAACTCTTCCTGTTTTGGTGCCCCGAGTGCAACAAATAAAATTTTTGGATTGTATTGCTTTAAATCATTATAAATTTCTTGACTATCTGTAAAATAACCATCATGAGTATAAACAATTTTCAAATCCGGAAAATCTTTTTTTAAATTTTCTTGACATTTTTCAATAACGTGAGGTTTTGCGCCAACCAAAGCTATAGGTAAACCCATTTTTTCTGAATTTGCAATCAACTCTCTTGCAAAACCTACTCCGGTAATTCGTTGTATATCTATTCCATTAAATTTTAAACCTATTTTTATACCAACACCATCAGGCAAAACCAACTCTGCTTCATTTAGTATTTTTGCAAAATCAGGATGTTTATTCGCATACTCAATAATTTCAGGATTTATTGTAACAATATGAGAAGATTTACAAGCATCTATCAATACATTTGTATAATCCAAAGCTTCTTTAAAATTTAAAATATCAATATCGTAACCAAGTAATTTAAATCTCTTATTTTGCATATTTACATTATAACAAAAACACTTGAAAAGTTTTTACATTTAATGTAAAATTACTAATAGGATGTTTTGAAAGGAGGATTATTATGAAGAAATCTTTAATCTTAACTTGTGCATTAGCTCTTGCACTTACAACTTCAACTGCATTTGCTGCAACAACTACAACAAAGGCTCCTGTTAAAAGAAAATCTACAGCAGCGAGCAAAAAAATAGATAGCTTGTTTACAAACGCAGCTAAAAGTGAAATGGCTAAAAAATCTGGTAAAGACACTGCTAAAGCAGCTAAATCAAATTATGCCGCAGCAAAATCAGGTTCAATAAAAGCCGGACAAGATACTGCAAATACTGCTCGTTCAAATTACAACTCAGCTAAAACAACAGCTAAAAATGCAGGAACAAGCACAAAAAATGCAGCACGTTCAAATTACAATACAGCTAAAACAAGTGCAAAAAGTACAGCTAAATCAAAAGCTACATCAAAAGTTAACAGCTACACACAAAAGAAAGGTGTTAGCGTACAAGTTAAATAATTCCAAAATTCAATACGTTTAAAGGGCGGATTTTCTTTTTCGAAAATCCGCCCAATTTTTCAATTAATTTTTAAACCTACGTTGCAAATCTAAAATGCATAATATCGCCATCCTGAACAACATAATCTTTTCCTTCAAGACGCATTAAACCTTTTTCTTTTGCAACAGTATATGAACCATCACAAGCAACAAAATCATCGTAAGAAATAACTTCTGCTCGAATAAACCCTTTTTCAAAATCTGTGTGAATCACGCCGGCAGCCTGTGGAGCTTTTGTCCCTGCAGTTATTGTCCAAGCCTTAACTTCCATTTCACCTGCAGTAATATATGTTCTTAAATTCAAAAGGCTATATACAGACTGAATCATCTTTTCAATTCCTGAGCTTGTTATACCCAATTCATTTAAATATTCTTTTGCTTCTTCTGGAGAAAGTTCTGCAAGTTCTTCTTCTATTTTTGCAGAAATAATAACCATTTCGGCACCATGCTTTTTAGCATATTCTTCAACTTGTTTTGTATAATCATTTCCGTTTACAACATCAAATTCTGAAACATTTGCGGCATAAATTACAGGTTTGATACTCATTAATTGAGATTGTTTTGCGATTTTTAACTCATCTTCATCATCAAATAATTCGTTTACATTTATAAATGTTGCATCAGAAAGTTTGTCATAAAGAGTTTGCATAACTTTCATTTCAACTTTAGCAGCTTTATCGCCTGAGTTTGCAATTTTTGAAGTTTTTGCCATTCTTTTTTCCAAAGAAGCCATATCAGCTAAAGCCAATTCAGTATTTATAGTTTCTATGTCATCGAGCGGATTAACTTTTCCTGCAACGTGAATTGTATTTGGGTCATCAAAACATCTTACTACCTGAACTATTGTATCTGTTTCTCTGATATTTGCCAAAAATTGATTACCTAAACCTTCACCCTTACTTGCGCCTTTAACAAGTCCCGCAATATCGACAAATTCGACGGCAGTAGGAACAACCTTATCTGTATGAACTAAAGGTTGTAACACATATAAACGTTCATCAGGAACAGCAACAACACCAACATTTGGTTCTATTGTACAAAACGGATAATTTGCACTTTGCGCATTTTTTGCGCTTGTCAATGCGTTAAATAAAGTTGATTTACCTACATTTGGTAGTCCTACAATTCCTGCTCTTAACATAATATTTCCTCTTTTTCTTAATTATACAACAAATATAAATTTTTATAAAAAAATAAACGACTTGATAAACAAGTCGTTTCTTAAATTTATAATGTTGAGATTAATTATTATTCAATAATTTTATCTACAACA
>CAYLHN010000167.1:0-3407 GCA_964383455.1 uncultured Muribaculaceae bacterium
CGGTGTTGGCGGTGGTGATGAACAGCACTTCCGAAAGATCAAAGGGGATCTCCAGGAAGTGGTCTAAAGAAGGAGTTAACAAAACTATTGAAATTACTAAAGAACACTTCAAAGGATTATATGATAATGTAATCTATGATTACTTTGTTTATGATTCATCAAAACTAGAACAAGTTAGAAATTTTGCTGTTAACTCTAATATTCAAATAATGATTATCAACATTGACGCATTTAATAAAAGTTTCAAAGATCCCTCCAAAGAAACAAAAGCCAATATCATTCACAGAGAACAAGACAAATTAAATGGATATAAACCTATTGACTTAATAGCTGAAACAAATCCTGTTGTTATTATTGATGAGCCTCAATCTGTAATGGGAGGTAAAGGTGAAGAAGCTATTTCATACCTTAATCCATTATGTACCTTAAGATATTCTGCAACTCACAAAGAAATACAAAATCTTATCTATAAACTTGATGCCGTTGATGCATCTGAAATGGAACTTGTAAAACAAATTGAAGTAGCAGGTTTTGTATCTGAAGGCTATCACAATGAAGCATATTTAAAATTGCTTTCAACTAATAATAAACCGGGTTCTCCTATATCTGCAAAGATTGAAATTGATGCTAATGTAAAAGGTTCTATTAAAAGAAAAGCAGTTACTGTTAAACAGGGAAGTGATTTATCAGAAGCCAAATTAGGTAATCGTGAAATTTATAATGGTTATGTTGTTGATGAAATATATTGTGAAGAAGGAAATGAATATGTCACTTTCACCCAAAAAGATGAAATTTTAACGATTGGTAAAGTCTTTGGGGATGTGGATGATTTAAAACTTAAAAGAGCACAAATCCATAAAACAATTGAAGAACACTTAGATAAAGAACTTGCATTTGCAAGAACTGGTAAAAAAATTAAAGTATTAAGTTTATTTTTCATTGACAAAGTAGCTAATTATAGACAATATGATTCAGATGGAAATCCTGTTAAAGGACCATATGCCATAATATTCGAAGAAGAATATAAGAAAGTTATTCAAAAACCAAAATACTCAACTTTATACAATTATGTTGATTTGGATCTTGCAGCAGAGGATGCTCACGATGGATATTTCTCTGTTGATAAAAAAGGTAAAGTTAAAGATACTAAAGAAACAAAAGCAGGAAAACTTAAAGCAAATAAAGATGATGAATCTACATTTAATTTAATCATGAAAGACAAAGAAAGACTTTTAAGTTTTGATACAAAATTAAAATTTATTTTCTCACATTCTGCTTTAAAAGAAGGTTGGGACAATCCAAATGTTTTCCAAATCTGTACTTTAAATGAAACCACATCAACCATGAAAAAACGTCAGGAGATTGGTCGTGGTTTGAGATTATGTGTAAATCAAAATGGTGAACGTATACATGATAAAACTGTTAATACTTTAACAGTTATGGCTAATGAGTCATATGAAGACTTTGCACGTAATCTTCAGAAAGAAATGGAAGATGAAACTGGAATTAAATTTGGTACAATTAAGAAAGATGCCTTTGCACATATTCCTTGGATAAATAAAAAAGGTATTGAAGAGCCATTAGGAAAACAACACTCTTTAGCAATCTTTAATCACTTCAAACTTAAGAAGTATGTTGATTCTAAAGGTAAGATTCAAGAAGCACTTAAAGTTGCTGTAAGGGATGGAACTGTTGATGTTCCTGAAGATTATGCTCAGATTAAAGAAGAAGTTGTTAAAGTCGTTGAAAAGCCAACCAAAGGTCTTAGAATACGTGACGCAACTAAACGCCGTCAAGTTAGACTTAAAGAAGGTATTTTAAATAATGCTGAGTTTAAATTATTTTGGGATAAAATTAAGCATAAAACCACTTATTCTGTAGAGTTTGATACAGAAGAATTAGTTTCAAAATGTATCAAAGTAATGCAAGAGCATTTGAATGTTCAATCACCAAAACTATTATACACAAAAAGTGGTTTAACAGTTGAAGCATCTGGTGTTAACTATGATGAAAATGGAGTCATTTCTACTGCATATTCAGAAGAGGATGAAATAGCTCTTCCAGACATTGTAAAATATTTACAAAATGAAACAGATTTAACAAGAAGAACTATAGTCCGTATTCTAAAAGAAAGTGATACTTTAAACCAATTTAAAAAGAATCCTCAAGAATACATGCAAGAAACCGCTAAATTAATAAATAAAGTCATGGGTGAGTTAATAGTTGATGGAATCAAATATACAAAGACTAATGATTCGTATTCTCAGGAATTATTTAAGAATGAAGAGTTATTTGGTCAGTTAGAAAGAAACCTTGTTAAAGCAGACCACTCCGTTTATGATTACATTATCTACGATAGTGAAAATGAAAAAACATTTGCTGAAAGATTAGATAATGATCCAGAAGTAAAATTATTTGCTAAACTTCCAGGATGGTTTAAAATCAAAACACCAATTGGAAACTATAATCCTGATTGGGCAGTAATGTTAGGTGAAGAAGGTGAAGAAAAAATGTATTTTGTTGTTGAAACAAAAGGAACAATAGAATACCTTGGAAATAGGCCTACTGAAGCTAATAAAATCAAATGTGGTAAAAAACACTTTGAAGCATTAGGTAATGAGGTTAAATTCACAGAATCTAATTCATATGACAACTTTAAAAAGAAAATAGAAAGTTAATTAAAGAGGAATAAACATGGAAATAACAAAATGTATAAACGAATGGAACGCAACCATAGAAGCACTTAGAGAAGGAAAACAAACAATTCTAATTAGAAAATAAGAAATGAAACTTGAAGATTTATTAATCACTAGAAATTTTTTTATGTGATTTTAAACAAAATTATGATTGTGGTACTATGGTAAATTGTTATAAATGTGGTAAAAATTTAATTAGAAATGCTAAGTTCTGCAGTAATTGTGGTGATGCAATTACCTGGCCTGAAGGTAAAGAACAAGTTCCTAATTCTGTTGGTGATTTTCTAAGGGATAAAGGTACTGAAATAATACATGACAATTTACCTGAAGAATATATTGATAAAATTAAAGATAATATTCCAAATTATCAAGAAATAAGAAATGAACCTGAAAGTGGGGAAATTGATGAAAATCAGCATTTAAGTAATGCTAAAGAAAGTATTATGAATGCATCTGAAACTATAAAACAGTCTAGTGATGATTTTATTTCTAGCAATGAATATTTAAATAATGCTAAAAATTCTGTAGTCTATGCTTCTGATGCAGTTAAAAAATCAAGTTCTACTTTTATTAACAATAATATCTCATATGAATCTCAGGATAAAATAAAATCTTGTGCTAATAATTTTTCAAAGTCAACTAAAAACTTCTTGGGTAATGCAGGTGAAGTATTTTCAAATATTCAAGCTCATAGAAGTAAAGTTAAACAGC
>CAYLHN010000168.1:0-3076 GCA_964383455.1 uncultured Muribaculaceae bacterium
AGAAATTTCGCCTAATAGGCTAAAATCCTTGCTACAAGCGGGTTTTACCCCCCCCCGAAATTAAATTTTTGTGCATATTATGCCTCCTTTTACTTATAACTACTCTATCATTATTTAGGTTTTTTCGTACGTTGTCAATCCTTGTAAGCTATTTATTTTACATTTATTTATATTCTTACTGCCTTACTGCCTTAGTATCTTAGTGCCTAAGTCGTTCACTGTTCACACTCTTACTGCCTTTACTCTGCAAAAATATTACAGTAACGTTTTTCTTGTAAATAATTATAAACATTTAGACATGGGCATGGATATAGTGTATAATTTATTGTAGAATAATTATACTGTTATAAGAAACAACTACACAAATCATATAGGGAGGTTACGGTGAGCGTAGAAATGGAAGAAAAAGTTAATCTGTCTGAAAATGCCATCAAGGTATTGGAAAAAAGATATTTAAAAAGAGACAAAAACGGTAATTGCGTGGAAACTCCGGCAACAATGTTCAGACGTGTTGCAGATTCTATTGCAAAAGCTGAATTGGAATACGGTAAAACAGAAGCTGATGCTAAAAAATTAGCCGACGAATTTTATGAAATGATTACAAAACGTTATTTCATGCCAAATTCACCAACTTTAATGAACGCAGGCCGTGAATTAGGTCAATTATCAGCTTGCTTTGTTCTTCCTGTTGAAGATTCATTAGAAGGTATTTTTGAAGCAATAAAAAATACAGCCCTAATCCATAAATCAGGCGGAGGCACAGGTTTTTCATTCTCACGCTTAAGAGCAAAAAACAGTGTTGTAAAAACAACAATGGGTGTATCTTCAGGACCAGTATCATGTATGGAAGAATATAACGCTGCAACAGAAGCCGTAAAACAAGGCGGTACAAGACGCGGTGCAAACATGGGTATTTTAAGAGTTGACCACCCTGACATTCTTGAATTTATTGACTGTAAAAATGATACTTCCAGATTAAACAACTTTAATATTTCAGTTGCTTTAACAGATAAATTTATGGATGCGGTTAAAAATAACACTAATTATGATTTAATTAACCCTCATACTCACGAAGTTGTTAGTCAATTAAATGCAAAAGAAGTTTTCGGAAAAATTGTCGATAATGCGTGGAGAACAGGTGAACCCGGTATTATCTTCATTGACAAAATGAACGCTGATAATCCAACCCCTCTTTTAGGCGAAATTGAATCAACAAATCCATGCGGAGAAGTTCCTCTTTTACCGTTTGAAGCATGTAACTTGGGTTCTATTAACTTAGGTTTGATGGTTGAAGACGGAAAAATTAACTGGGACAGATTAAAAGAAGTTACAAAACTTTCTATAAAATTCCTGGATGATGTAATTACAGTAAATAATTATCCGTTACCAAAAATTGCCGAAATGGTTCAAAATAACAGAAAAATCGGTCTTGGTGTAATGGGCTGGGCTGATATGCTTATGAAATTAGAACTTTCATACAATTCAGAAGAAGGTACAAAACTTGCAGCTCAAGTAATGGAATTTATTGATTACCACTCAAAAGTTGAAGCAATTGAATTAGCTAAATTAAGAGGAAGTTTCCACAATTTTAAAGGTAGTATTTATGACGGTAAAAAATTCTTGCAAACAAAATATGCAGGGAAATCAGCAGGCATGATTACTGACGAAATGTGGGCAGAACTTGATAGCGAAATAGAAAAATACGGTATAAGAAACGCAACTACAACTTGTATTGCACCAACAGGTACAATTTCAATGATTGCAAGCGCATCAGGCGGTATCGAACCATTATTCGGTCTTGTATTTATGAGAAACGTAATGGACGGAACGGAATTACTTGAAGTTAATCCTATCTTTAAAGCATATGCCGAAGAACACGGTTTCTATACAGATGCAATTATGCGCCAAATCTCAGAAGACGGTACAATAGCTCATGTTGATGGTGTTGATGAAAAATCTAAAAACATCTTTGCAACCGCACACGACGTATCACCTTATTGGCATGTAAAAATGCAGGCTGCATTCCAATTACATACAGATAACGCAGTTTCTAAAACTGTAAACTTCGTTGAAAGCGCAACAAGAAAAGATATTGAAGATACTTACGTTTTAGCTTACGAAAATAATTTAAAAGGTATAACTGTTTACAGAAATAACTGCCGTCAATTCCAACCAATGAACTTGACTAAAAAGAAAGAAGAACCAAAGGTTGAAGAACAAGCAAAAGTTGAAGAAGAAACAGTTGAAGAATATAACCCTACAGGAGAAATTAAAACAGTAACTTGCCCTGAATGCGGTAATAAAATTCAAATGGCTGAAGGTTGCTTCATCTGCCCTAACTGCGGTTATTCAGGTTGCGCGTAGCGGATTTTGCGTAGGGTGCCGTGTGAGCGATAGCGAACCCAACCCGAAGTAATGAGGGCAAAGTGAATGACAGCGATAGCGAAATGAACTCTTGCCCGAGTGAAGCAATAATCCAAGATAGCGGAAAACGATGATTTCAGTAATTACGACAAGTTATAACTATAGTGAATATATTTCACAAACGATAGAGTCTGTGCTTGCACAGACTTTTTCGGATTGGGAATTAATCGTTGTTGATGACGCATCAAGTGATAATTCAGTTGAAATTATAAAAAAATATTGTGACGATAAAAGAATAAAACTAATTTGCCACGATAAAAATAAAGGGTTGAAAGAATCTATTAAAACTGCACTTAAATATGCGAAAGGTGAATGGATTGCTTTTGTTGAAAGTGATGACAGTATTGTCCCTGATGCACTTAAAAAGCGATTAAAAACAAAGGAGGATATTGTTTTTAACTCTGTTAATTTAATCGGCGATGAAGAATGGATAAAAGAATATCAAAAACTTGTAAATAATACAGAAGATAAATTGTCAAAAATTAACTTTCCGACAAATATTTTTAAAAAATTTGATATAAAAAATCCTGTTTTAACACTTTCCAGTGTAATGATTAAGCGTGAATTATTAACAGAAGAGCTTTTTGACACAAAAACGGACGCTCTTTTTGATTGGTGGTTATACATAAATCTTGCGTTTAAAAATGATTTT
>CAYLHN010000168.1:3086-3400 GCA_964383455.1 uncultured Muribaculaceae bacterium
TTCCTGAAAAACTTACAAATTGGAGAATACACGATAATAGTTATATTAAAAAACCTAAAAGACCTCGTTTTCAGATGATTAATGTAATAGCATATTGCAACGTATTTAAACAAAATCCGTCATTAAATTTATTATTTTTTATAATAAATTGCACAATAAAAATGTGTTTTGTAAGGTTAAGAGTGTATTTTATAAGCTTTGTAAGATTATTAAAATCGTTATTTGGTTTTAAAAAACGAAAATCACCTTTATTTTAATCTGTTAAAAAAGACAAAAAGCTTTTTAGTAATGCTCTTGTTATCATTCTTGATTTC
>CAYLHN010000169.1:0-3277 GCA_964383455.1 uncultured Muribaculaceae bacterium
TTTCGTAAGAAAATAAAAGCTGAGTGCTAATGTTGTGAACCGCCAATAATCCAAGTGATACTATTAATAACACAAAAAGGCAGAATATTTTATATTCTGCCTTTTTGTGTTATTCTGAATATATGAAAAAACTTAAAGCTATATCTTTGATAGTGCTTTTTTTGTTGTATTTTAGTTTGCCTGCATCAGCAATGATACAAAACATTAAATCAAAAAAAATATTTCATGGTAAAATAAAGTCATCGAAAGGAGAGATAATGACTAATAAAACTGCATCTTGTGAATTGGAAAAACAATTATTTGAAAGTGTTGAGGCTAGAACACCTGATTATGTTAAAAATCTTAATTTAATGGATTTTAACAACAAAGGCGAATTTACTTTTACTTTAAAAAAAGAACATTTGTATCCTTATGACGCAAACACAAATCCTGAAGGTTTAAATTTAAAAGACTGGTTTGCAAATTATGCAAAAGAAGCAAAAGTTTCAACTGCAGGTATCAGAGGCCCACAAAATATTTTATACCCTCAGGATACCCGTTTCCCAATTAATTTGGTTGGTATAACATTAGCAACATTGGCAAAAGCATTAGTTGCAAATGAAAAATATCCCGATAAACAAATTTTAAAACTTGCAGGACGTGAAGTTCGTTATAACTCAGATTTATATTTAGATGCTATTGCAAGAATACAAGCTGCACAAGGAATTAAGACCTTGGTTCCTGTTGAAAAACAAACTATTCCTATTTGGTTAGCATCATTCTTGGCTTATAAATTAGACCTTGTTGGCGGTGAATATATTACATCAAGTCACGGTATTTCGGTTAAGAACGCAACAAAAGATTTAAATTCACAAGGCAGTCAATATTTACCTGAAGAATCAGCAGAGTTTGTTAAAAAAATTCAGGAAATTTTTGATGAAACAGAAAAAAACGGCACTTATGAAATTAAAATTGCCGCAGAAGATAACCCGTTAATCGATGAAAAAATAATGGCAAAATTAAATGACGGTGTTGATTTATACGTTGATTATTTAAAATCAGGTGTTGCCGAAAAAGATAACTTAGATTTTATTAAAAAAGCGCAAAATAAAATTGTTATTGAAAATGTTGGCGGTTCTGCATACAGAACACTAAGCAGAGTTTTGAAAAAGCTTGATTTATCAGATAAATTTGTTTGGTTAAATGAAAAAGAAGATCCGTTCTTCCATTCAATCGGTAAGTATGATGTTGATCCTAAGGGTAACAAAACTTTCTATGATTATTCCGTAGATGCAACAGTTTTGGCAAAACGCCCTAACGGTGAAAAATATTTCCCTGTAATTGAAACCTTGCATTATGACAAAGTTCTTGCAGATTATCCTGTAGGAACTGCGGTTTTAATTACAGACCCTGATCACGACAGACTTACTGTTACTCAAATTGAAGACGAAAAAGAAATTGCAAAACTTGATAAAGCCGGTATTGCATACGTTAAATTGGGCAACGGCAGAATTTTAACAGTATTTACTGCAAATCAAGCATTTTTGCTGTTAATGGATTTCAGAATGAAAATGCTTAAAGCGCAAGGTAAATGGAATAATCACCCAAGAATTATGATTAAAACAACTGCATCAGCCATGAGTTGGGACGAATGGGCAAAAGCAAATGGTGTAGCCGTTGTTAATGTTCCTGTAGGTTTCAAAGAAATAGCAAACATTATGAAAAAAGTTGAATTGAAACTTAAAAAGAACCCTAACGATGATGTTGTAGTTTATGATGTATTCGGTCAAGCAATTAATCTGGGTAAATCACCAAGATTAATATTTGGCGGTGAAGAATCAGGCGGTATGATTATGGGCGGTGAAGAAATGATTAAATCGCTTGCGGGCAGAGAAGCAATTGCAATGAGAGAAAAATCAGCAACAGAAGCTATTTTGGTTGCATCAGCATTATCGGCAAAACTTGAAGAAGAAAATAAAACAATGTCAGATTATTTACTTGAAGTGTTCAAAGAAAATAAAATTAACGGTCAATTTGATACCCGTGTAGATATTTCATACTACAATGAATCAGAACCTGATATCGATAAATTAAAAGCAGCAAAAGTTGAAGGTGAAAAATTAAGAACTAAAAACGATTTATTCTATCTTTCAATGGCAATAGCTATTCGTTCAGGCAAAATGACATTTGAAAATGCAAAAGAGGTTCTGAAAGATGCATTTAAAGAGTTGAATTTTGATAACTTGAAAGCAATTAAAATTAGCATTAACTTTAAGAAAGAAGAGGATAAAAGAAGGATCTATAGAATTTGGTATTGGTGATAAAGAAGAAATTTATGATGCAAATTGTATGATGATTGGTGCTCATGAAAGAGAGAATGATTATGCTGAGAATCTAATTGAAGAATTCATGATAGTAGCTAATGAAACTGTTGATAAACATTTATCTAGATATGGATATCCTTGTCTTCATAGAGTACATGGTAGACCTAATGAAGATAAAGTTGCTGAATTAATTAAATTACTTAATATTATTGGATTTAGTTTTAATATGTTAGATGCTAATGATTGTGTTAGTAATCCTAAATATATGAAACAATTAGCTGATTTTGTTAAAGATAGTGGAGATTTAGGAAATATTTTATCTGCTAGATTAATTAGAAGTATGGCTAAAGCTAAATATTCTCCTAATAATATTGGTTTAGTAAAAACTAATTATTGTCATTTTACTTCTCCAATTAGAAGATATCCTTATTTAGTAATACATAGAATATTAAAAGAAACTACTTTATCTGAACATCATGGTAAAAAGACAACTCTATCAGATTTATTAGAGATAGGAAATTATACTTCTATGAAAGAAAGATCTGCTTCTGATGTTGAAAGAATAGTCTATGATAAGAATTGTGCTTCTTTCTTACAAGATTATGTAGGAGAAGAATTTGATGGTACTGTTATCGATATTTTTGAAAAAGGTCTTAGAGTTAGATTAGATAACTTCATGGAAGGAAATGTTCGATTTGATAGACAACCAACTTACTTTGATGTAGATACTTACTCATTTAGTGCAGGAGATGAAGTTTATCATTTTGGAGATAGAGTAAGAGTAGAAGTATTAAAAAACTATGATGTTTTACCACTACATCATAGTGAAGATGAGTATGAAGATTATCAAAAATATTTAAGAGAACATCTAGATAGAATCGATAATCGTAATAGTTATTTTAAGATAACTGGTAGAATACTTGAAGATAATAAAAGATTGAAGACATAATTAAAATTATTTCTTTTTCTTTGTT
>CAYLHN010000170.1:0-3259 GCA_964383455.1 uncultured Muribaculaceae bacterium
ATATATTATCTTGTTATAAAATTTTTTGCTTTTATTTTTGGACAATATACAGAATTTTCTGTAAGACTACCATCATTGTTTTGTGCTTTATTTACATTATGTGGAACTTATATATTAATCAAACAAATGATAAATAAACGTTTTGCAATGATTGCTTCATTAACGTTATTTGCAAGTTTATCCTTTGTTGTATATTCATCAATATCTCTTCCGAATATGTTTGCAGCATGCTGTATTATACTTGCAGTTTTGTCTGCAATGATTACATTATTTAAAGATAATTTATCTCAAAAGATTAATTATTTCCTTCTATTTTGGATTTTTACAATATTTGCTTCTTTTTTAGGTAATATTACATATTCTTTTTTATCGTTTTTGATAGTATTACCGGTATTAGCTGTAGGAAAAAAATTAAATATTTTTTTTAAATTTGAAAATTTTATTTCTGGTTTTTTAATATTTATTTTTGCTATGTGCTTGTATATATCTACAGGATTAGGTATTTCAGGAACTGATTTTGCGTATTTATTTAAGCAATCTTTAATTCCTCATCTTTTCAAGATTGAAATTTATGACAATATAATTTATTATTTCAGATATTTTGCTATTCATTTTTTTATAGGTTTTTTACCATGGATATTTATATTTATTTCAGTATTAATGAGTGTTGTTTATAATCTAAAAAAAATATTAAAAATTGATTTATCCAAAGTGCAATTTACTGAAGAAAGTAAATTTATATATATAAATCTATGGGCATTTGTAATTTCTATAGCATTCTATTTTTTATATAATATTGATGATTTCACAGGAATATTAAGCTCAATATTTTTTGCATCTTTATTAATATCATGCTATTGGTATGAAAATATATATAACCAAAAATTTAAAAAAATTATTTTATTTGGTTCAATTTTATTTTATATGTTTTTAATATTATTAACATTAGGATTGTATATTTCAATGTTTTTCATTACACCTTTGCAAAAAGTATATATAGAACCATTAATAGTTCCAATAAGTACTATATCGATACTTGTATCTATTCCGGGTATAATATCTTTATTATTAAAAAGAGAGAGTTTGAATTTTATTGTACATATTCTTTTTTCCTTTTCAACATTTTTTTTAATGACAGGATTTATGTACAATTATTTAAACTCATTAGGAAACAATGATTTAATAAATTTTGCAATAAAAGCAAAACAAGATGAGGCAATTCTTGCAACTTACGATATAAAAAACAAATATTTATTAACATATTATTATGGAATGCCTGTTATTTTTAATGGAAATTTAAATGCTAATGATATTTATAACAACTATGGTGATTCAAGACAAGTTTATATAGTGTTGAAACACACTGATTTAGCATATTTTGATAAATTTTTTGTATATGAAATTGTTGCAACAGGCAAGCAATATTGTGAAATTACAAATATAAAATATCTTCCTACAGAGGAAATAACCTCAGATATCAATACAATATAGGTGTTTTGAAAGATTATTTCGTAATATTAAATTTTTACCACATTATATATTGATAAGCATGTTACAAATGGGTATAATTAAAAAACATCAAAAATAAGAATATCTATTGTAAGTGATTTATTAATTTAAAATTCATATATTACTCCATAATAGAATTTACTTAATAATTAGGAGATTAACATGCAGAAAAAAGTTATTAAACGTGATGGTAAAATAGTAGATTTTGATTCATCAAAAATTACAAATGCAATATGTAAAGCATCAGCCAAAACAAATGAAATTGATGAATTTACAGCTAGAAAATTAACTAAAAACGTTATAAAAATAGTAAATGATTTTGTAAAAGAAAAACAATCAAATCTTGAAGCACCAACAGTTGAAGAAATACAAGATATAGTAGAAAAAGTATTATTATCTTCCCAATACAAACAAACAGCAAAATCATATATTTTGTACAGAGAACAACATAATAAAATGAGAGATTTTGCTAAAAATGCATCAATAGATATGGTTGATGATTATTTAAAACAGCTTGATTGGCAAGTGAATGAAAATTCCAATATGGGGTATTCTATACAAGGTTTAAATAATTACTTAGCTTCAACTATGAGCAGAAATTATTGGTTAAATAAGATATATCCATCTGAAATAAAAGAAGCTCATGAAAATGGTGATATACATCTTCACGATTTAAACATTATTTCTGTATACTGTGTAGGTTGGGATTTGAAAGATTTATTAACAGAAGGATTTACCGGAGTTCCAGGTAAAGTTGCATCAAAACCTGCAAAACATTTTAGAACAGCATTGGGTCAAATTGCAAACTTTTTGTACACTATGCAAGGCGAAAGTGCTGGAGCTCAGGCATTTTCTAACTTTGATACATTGCTTGCACCTTTTGTAAGACATGATAATTTGGATTATTCACAAGTAAAACAAGCATTGCAAGAATTTGTATTTAATATGAATGTACCAACAAGAGTTGGTTTCCAAACTCCATTTTCAAATATAACAATGGATTTGATTGTTCCATCATATTATAGGGAACAAAGTGCTATCATTGGTGGAGAAATGACTGAAGATACTTATGGTGATTTCCAAGAAGAAATGAATATGATAAATAGAGCATTCTTTGAAATAATGATGG
This sequence comes from uncultured Muribaculaceae bacterium, assembly GCA_964383455.1. Classification (GTDB taxonomy): domain Bacteria; phylum Cyanobacteriota; class Vampirovibrionia; order Gastranaerophilales; family Gastranaerophilaceae; genus UBA6984. Next base: position 2,639 of record CAYLHN010000170.1, read on the forward strand.
AAGGAGATGCTTTAGGAAGGGTATTTACATTCCCAATTCCAACATATAATATTACTAAAGATTTTGATTGGGATAATCCGGCACTTGAAGGTCTTTGGGAAATGACAGCAAGATATGGTATTCCTTATTTTTCAAACTTTATTAACTCTGATATGAATCCGGAAGATGCTCGTTCAATGTGTTGTCGTTTAAGAATTGATAACAGACAGCTTGAATATAGAGGGGGTGGACTTTTTGGTTCTAATCCTTTAACTGGTTCGATTGGTGTTGTTACTATTAACTTACCTAAAATTGGTTATTTAGTAAAAGATAAAGAAGAATTCTTTGAAGTTTTGAAAGACAGAATGGAAATCGCAAGAGATTCTCTAGAAATTAAACGTAAATTATTAGAACGTTTAACAGATGCTAATTTATATCCATATACTAAATTCTATTTAAGAAATATTAAACAAAGATTTGGGGTATATTGGAAGAACCATTTCTCAACAATTGGATTAGTTGGAATGAATGAAGCTTGTGAAAATCTTTTAAATTGCAGTAGTGCAACTCAAGAATGTCATGATTTTGCACTTGAAGTAATGGATTATATGAGAGATTTAATTGTAAAATTCCAGGAAGAAA
>CAYLHN010000171.1:0-3249 GCA_964383455.1 uncultured Muribaculaceae bacterium
TTAAAGAAATCAAGATTACCGACTTCAAGTAACCACCATGCTCAAACATAATCTTTATCGCCCATACAAGCTTGAATTGAATTTTCTCCAGTTGGTAGCATTCCCACGGAATCAGATATCATAAATCTAAAAATATCATTACCATATTGATTTTTTCCTTTTTGGGGGCCATTGATATCAACATTAATTTCATCAAAACAAAAGTCACGTATGGATTCCCACGAATTGTTACAATCCGAATTAGAACCATTAGCCCCAAAACTAGTACCATCAGCCATCTGATATACAACACCATCATAATCAAAAGATCTTATTGAATCGCAACTTGACCAAATACCAGCATCTTCAGCCATACTTGTCTCATCACAGGATTTTGAAATTTTTAAAAATTCAGCAATTCTTTTAGTCCAACAAGCATTAAAATTATAATCACAATTTTCATTTGATTTCCAAGTTGAAATTGGTCCATAAGTTGCAACGGCTCTGTCGTTGGCCTCATTTAACATTGAATATGCTTTCATAACACGAGTTACAGTTTCTTTATCACCTGTTGCGTGATTTAGGTTAGGTAATGTTAATGCTGCAACTACGCCGATTATGCCAATGACGATTAGAGTCTCGGCTAAGGTAAAGGCACTAAGGCACTGAGGCACCAGGGCACTAAGTTTTTTTGTGAGTCGTGAGTTGTGAGTTGTGAATAGTACTTTCTTTTTCATTGTGTTCAACCTTTCTATACTTTCCCAAGTATAATACTGTCTTTATAATACCTTTTAAAATAGAATAACTCTATTTAAACATATAATTTATCTCTTGTCAATGGGTTTAATTCTATTTAAATGTATATTAATTTAAAACTATGAATATAAAAGAAAATTTTGGTAAAAAAGTTAAAGAATATAGAATTAAACTATCTTTAACGCAAGAAGAATTAGCCGAAAAAATCGGTATTTCAGCAAAAAGTTTGAGTCAAATCGAACTCGGTAACAATTTCGTTTCAGCCGAAACTTTGGATGCTATATGTAATGCGCTGAATGTACAGCCTAAAAATATGTTTGATTTTAATGACAATATTACTAAAAATAAATTTGATTACGTCGAAAGAAAACTGAAAAACAATAAACATTTAACAGAAAAAATATTTAGAATAATAGATATAATTGAATAGTATTTAATTTTTGTTCAAAAAGCATGCCGAGAAATGTTCCGAATTAATTAATTTTAATTTCGGAATTGTTTTATCACAAATATTTGGCATGAAAAATTGACAGCGATTATGGAATCTGCATCCGGATATTTCATCATTTATTGATGGCGGATGTCCTTCTATTACAGTAAGTTGTTTGTTTTTATTTTCAGGCAGTGATTTTATCAATCCTTTTGCGTAAGGATGATTTGTATTGGTAAAAAATTCTTTTGTCTGAGCATTTTCAACAATTCTTCCCGCATACATTACAGAAACTTCATCTGCATATTGATTTACAAGTGCTAAATCGTGTGTTATTAATAAAATAGATGTTCCGAAATCTTTTTTAATATCAGAAAGCAATTTCATAATTTGTGCCTGAATAGTTACATCTAAAGCCGTTGTCGGTTCATCAGCAATTATAAGTTCAGCATTGCATGCAAGCGCCATGGCAATTATTGCCCTCTGTTTCATTCCTCCCGAAAACTCATGAGGATATTGGTTAAATCTTTCCTCGGCAGAAGGAATTTGAACTGTTTTTAGAGCTTCAATTGCTTTATTTTTTGCTTCTGCTCCTTTTAAATTTTGATGAAGTTCTATAACTTCAATTAGTTGATTTCCAACAGTAAAAAGAGGATTTAGAGAGGTCATGGGGTCTTGCGGTATTAATGCTATTTTTGAACCTCTTATATCTTGCATTTCTTTTTTGGTTAAATTTAAAATATTTTTGTTGTTAAAAATTATTTCTCCGCTTTTAATTACCGCAGTTTTTGGTAACAAATTAAGAACACTCATTGCGGTCATGGTTTTACCGCATCCGGATTCGCCGACAAGAGCATGCATAGAACCTTGTTTTATTTCAAACGACACATCAAATAATGCTTGTCTGAACCCAATTTCTGTGTTGAATCCTAAATTTAAATTTTTAACAGATAAAGTTTTCATATTTTTATACATGTATATATTATATATATAGAGAATTTTAAAACAATAACCGAATTGTTTAAAAAAATAATACAAAAAAGCATGGGGCATGCCCCATGCTTTTTTAACTAATATAGTTTATAAAACATTTTTACCAAGGTTTGTTTTAGCTTTTGTTAATGCTCTGATTCTTCTTTCGTTAGCACGAATAGTTTTTTTCATATTTCTGCGTTCATTTTTTACAAATTTATATTGATTGTCTATTTCAGCATATTTGGCTTTACAAGTGTTTTGTTCATTTTTTATATCGTCCAAAGCCGTATCTATCTTTGAAATTGCTGTTTGCAAATCTTGATTTCCTATAGCCTGTGTTTGATTTGCAGTATCTGCAACGTTATTTACTGTTTTAACGTTTGTATTTTTTGGAACAGAATATGCTGTATCATCAAAATTTAACGGTGTAAATGCGTTTCCGTCTGCAAAAGCGCAGCCTGAAGCCATAAGCATGCCAACAGCAGTTAATAAGCATGTATTTTTTAAATTCATAAAAAAATCTCCTTCTTTAATTACTCAATACCAACTACAAATATATTAGTTTATTTGTTATTAAAAGAAAAGTTATTAATAAATCTTAATGATAACACAAAACTTAAAAACCGTAAAACTATTGTTAATATTGAATTTAATGGGGTGATGCAAACATAAATTTTCTTGAAAAATAAATTTTTAAGTTTTGTAAATAAAAATAAAAATTTTTTGAAATCATGGGTTGACAAATTTTTTTTAAGTTGTAAGATAATAAGTACGGAATGAAAAATTTCCGTTAGGAATTAGAGGAACGGCCCCAAAAAAGACTTTTAAGTCTGCCGGTTTCCGACCCGCCGAAAGGATTAGTGCAATAGCTAATTGGTTAAGGTTATACCTTAAAGGTTTATTATCGGCAAATCGAACATTGAAAAAAGAATAGCTGAAAACGACTAAATATACTTGTTGATTCTAACAAAATATGATTTAGGACAAAAATTCACAAGCGAAAGCTAGTGTTAAAACAACGTCGAGCAGTTCGTTGCTAGCCGCAACGGACGATGGACATAAACTTTCTGACAATGGAGAGTTTGATCCTGGCTCAGGACGAACGCTGG
>CAYLHN010000172.1:0-3213 GCA_964383455.1 uncultured Muribaculaceae bacterium
TTATGAAACTTTTGCTGCCAAAAGTTTCCTCCGTCCGAGCAGGACAAATTTATTTCCCCTCTACCGACATTGTCGGTACCCTCATCGCCAACATCTGATTTGTCTACAACGGTACTTAATCGTTTCGTTCAGCAGAGTCCTATACACAAATTTTACTAAAGCAGTCAAAAAAGTAATGCTTTGAACAATTTATGATAAATTTCTAATCATTTCATGCGCTTCTTCAAAGTCAGGGAAAATATCTACCGCTTTTTCAAGCTGTTCAAGTGCTTTGTCTTTATCACCTATCTGTTCATAGCACTTAGCACTATTTAGCAATAACATTGTATTTTGCGGCGCATTTTGAAGAATTTTTAAAAATAATTGATTAGCTTGAATAAAATTTCCTAAATTGTAGTAACAAAGTGCTAAAATGTTTTCAATTTCATCATTTGGCGCTATTTCGTACGCTTTTACAAGGTATAATTTTGCATTTTCGTAATCTTTACATAAGAATGCAGTTTTACCAAGCAGAAAAAGAATGAAATCGTTATTTGGCGCTTTTGAAAGTGCTTTTAAAAGCATTGAATATGCTGCGTCATTATCATTTAAAGACATTTTGTTTTTTGCCGCAAATGTTAAAAAGTTTGCATCATCAGGTGAAATTTCAAGAGCCTTTTTATACATTTCTTCTGCTTGTGGAAAATCTCCAGTTGCATGCATGTAATTTGCATATTCAAAAATTATGTCTTTGTTTTCCGGTTCTAATTCGTATGCAGTTTGAAATTCATCTTTTGCATAATCAAAAAGACGTTTGTTTAAATAAATTACACCTAAGTCTTTATGAGTTCTTGCGGATTTTGGATTTAGTGATAAAACTTTTTTGAATATTTTTTCTGCGTGTTCGTAATCGCCTGTTTTCATACATAACATTGCATATTCATAATAAATATCAGGCGTAACTGCTCCCTGCATAACGATTTTTTCGTACAAATCCTTTGCGGCCTCTGTATTTCCAAGTTTTAAATATAACGATGCAAGCTTTTGAATCATCATTATTGCTTTTGGATTTGAAGCAACAATTGTTTCAAGAATCTCTGCTGCACAGTCTATATCACCAATTATTTCCAAACAACAAGCAAGATTATATCTGAAGTTTGTTTTTTCAGGATATTTTTGTGATAAATCTTTGTAATGCTGAATTGCTTTTTCATATTGTTTAGATTTGAATTCACACATTGCAAGTGAGACAATATAATTATCCAATGGTTCTGTATTGTAAGCTTTTTCAAACAGTTCGCAAGCCTTTTCAAATTGTCCTTGCAGCTGCATAATTGAACCCATGTTATAATAAGTAATTGAATTATTTGGTTCATACTCAGACGCTTTTTCATAATTTTTAAAAGCCTTGTCATATTCAGACATAGTAATATAAGCAGTACCAAGGTTATTGTAAGCTTGTGCTAAGTCAGGTTTTAGTTCTATTGTTTTTTCAAAATATTCAATACTTTCTTTAAATTTCTTTGAGGCAATCAGTGCTGTTCCAATCATAAAATAAAAATGATATTCATCAGGTGCAAACTCAATAGCTTTCTTTGCAAGTTCAATTGCTTTATCTTCTTCATGGGTTTTCATATAAACAACGGCAAGATTTTTATATGCCTCTGTATATTCTTCTCTCAGGCTAATTACTTCGTGATATGCCGATTTAGCGTGAAGATAATCTTCTAAATTATCGTAGCAGTTAGCAAGATAAAACCAGCTTGTTGCATCATCAGGAGCATATTTGACTACAGTTTCAAAATTAATTCTTCCCTGATCATATAATTCTAAATTCAAATTGCAAAGTCCCAAAAGCTTTAAAGCCTCTACATTGAATTCATCATCTTTTAGAAAATCTTCAAGCATTACTTTGGCTTGTGCAAAATCTTTTTCACCTATTATTTTGTTAATTTCGTCTAAATTTATATTTTCCATAGTTAAATTATATTACAAAAATGTGAGCATGCTTTCTGTTTATGATAAAATATTGCTAAGGGATAAGGAGAATAGTTGTGACACAACAAAACATGTTTTCAGAAGGAAATATAGTTCCTGTAAATATAAGAGAAGAAATGAAACGCTCATATATTGATTATGCAATGAGTGTTATTGTGGGGCGAGCTTTGCCTGATGTTAGAGACGGTTTAAAGCCTGTTCACAGAAGAATATTGTTTGCGATGAACGAATTGGGTATGACACCTGATAAACCGTTCAGAAAATGTGCAAGAATCGTTGGTGAAGTTTTAGGTAAATATCACCCTCATGGTGATTCATCTGTTTATGACGCCTTAGTTCGTATGGCACAAGATTTTTCTACAAGATATTTAACTGTTGACGGACACGGTAATTTTGGTTCTATTGACGGTGACTCTGCAGCTGCAATGCGTTATACAGAAGCAAGAATGCACAAAATCACGCAATCAATGCTTGCTGATATAGACTGCGAAACTGTTGATTTTGGACCAAACTTTGACGGTTCATTACAAGAACCGCTTGTACTGCCTGTAAGATTACCGATGTTACTTTTAAACGGTACATCAGGTATTGCGGTAGGTATGGCAACAAACGTTCCTCCTCACAATTTGTGCGAAGTTGTTGACGGCTTAATTGCTTTAATTGATAATCCTGAAATTACGGTTTCAGAATTAATGCAATACATAAAAGGCCCTGACTTCCCGACTGCGGCTACAATTGTAGGGTTGAATGAAATTAAACAAGCTTACGAAACAGGCAGAGGTTCTATAAAAATGCAGGCTGTTTCTACGTTTGAAGAAATTTCAGGAGGCGCAGGAAGACAATCCAGAACAGCTATTGTTATTACGGAAATTCCTTATCAGGTTAATAAATCCGATTTAATCTTAAAAATTGCAGATTTAGTAAAAGAACAAAGAATTACAGGTATTTCCGATATTCGTGATGAGTCTGACCGTGAAGGTATGAGAATTGTTATCGAATTAAAACGTGATGCAAAACCTGAAGTTGTTAAAAACAATTTGTTTAAATACACTCAACTTGCAACAACATTTGGTGTTAATATGCTTGCTTTATGCGATAATCAACCAAGATTATTGAATTTACATCAAGTATTGACGGAATTTGTGGCTCACAGAGTTGAAATTGTTACAAGACGTACTATTTACTTTTTGAAAAAAGCAAAAGTAAGAGCTCACATTTTAGCAGGTTTAATTATTG
>CAYLHN010000173.1:0-274 GCA_964383455.1 uncultured Muribaculaceae bacterium
TAAGTGTTGCTCCAATTTTAGGAGAAGCAATATCAAGGATACATGATGATGAATCAATAAGTTCTTTATTTGGTTTTGAAAAAGAATATAAAGAATAATAAATTAAAGCAGTCTTTTTATTGATATAAAAAGGCTGCTTTTTGTTTATAAATTTATGTTAAATCGTTATTGATTTTTTATTTGACTTGTAGTAAATAAAATGAAAAAATAGATTACTCTCGGGCATAGTAAATAATAGCGAAAGAAAATGAAAAAAATATATATTATTAGATTG
>CAYLHN010000173.1:284-3202 GCA_964383455.1 uncultured Muribaculaceae bacterium
AGTCTGCAATAGGTCTGCTTTTATATTTTTAGCTATTTTATCATTTTTTGGAAAATTTTATCCAGTAAAATTTATGAATATTCTATTTACTGCCCTGTTACAAAGAATAATTATTGATTTTTCTATACCTGCAATAATATTATTTTTCGTACTAATTATTTTTACTGTTTTATTTGGAAGGTTATATTGCTCAATTATATGCCCTTTAGGAATTTTGCAAGAATTTTTAGCTTTATTGCGAGGAAAAAAAGCTAATACACCTCATATAAATTATGGTTTTAAATATATTTTATCTGCAATAACGTTTGGAGCTTTGATTGGAGGCTCCACTATTTTGATAAGATATATTGAACCTTATACTATGTTTGGCTCTGCTTTTAGTATAACTATTTTAGGATTAGTTTTTACTTTTACTATTTTAGCTATTGTGTATTATAAAAACAGATTTTTTTGCACAAATATCTGTCCTGTGGGTGCTATTTTAGGATTGATAGCAAAATATTCAATTAATAAAATTTATATAGATAAAGAAAATTGTGTATCTTGTGGAATGTGTGCAAAAGCTTGTCCTTCGGGTTGTATCAATCACAAAGAAAAAACTGTAGATAATGAAATATGCATAAAATGTTTTAAGTGTATTTCAATTTGTCGTAAAAACTCAATAAAATATGGATTTCTTAAGGAAAAAGTAGATTTTAACCCCAGTCGCAGACAAGTATTACGGACTATAGGGGCTATTGCTTTTTTAAGTGCCGGATATGCTGCAGGAGTAAAATTTACAAAAAAAATAACAAATAAAATTAAATCAATAATTTTACCCCCTGGAGCAATTAGTGCTGATAGATTTGTCAATAAATGCTTAAATTGTAATTTATGCGTTCAAAATTGTACTAATAATATAATCCAAAAAGCAGACAAAAATTTTGAAGTTGTACATATTGATTACATAAAAGGTAAAAAACATTGCAAATTCAATTGTAATAAGTGTTCAGAAGTTTGCCCATCCGGTGCGATAAAAAAAATAGACAAAAAAGAAAAACAAAATACCAGAATAGCAATGGCAACAGTCATTTCTGAAAAATGCCAAAAGTGTGGTATTTGTTCTTATTCTTGTCCAAAAGAAGCCATTATTTACGAAGATAATAATACAGCTTATGTTGATAAAACAAAGTGTATTGGATGTGGACTTTGTAAGGCTTCCTGCCCACATGATGCAATAGAAATATTTGCCATAAAAGAACAGGAGAAAATTTAAGGAGATAATATGGAAAACCTCAAAAAATTAACCATTATTTTATTTTTAATAATAATTGGACTTATGGCTTATATTATTGCATTGCATACATCTTTTAGACCAAAAGATACAATTAAAATAATTCATGAAAGAAAATCTGTAAGACATTTTGAACAAGAAGATGTTGCTGATAAAGATATAGATATAATTTTAAATGCTGCTATGGCAGCACCTACAGCAGGAAATAAACAGCCATGGGAATTTATTGTTATTAAAAACAGAGAAAGATTGGATAATCTTGCTGAATATCTGCCTTATGGAAAGTTCTTAAAAAGAGCGCCTTTAGCTATTATTGTAGTGGGTAATCTTGATAGAGCTTTTACAGGAGAAGAGCGAGAACTGTGGGTACAAGATACTTCTGCAGCAACAGAAAATCTTCTTCTGGCAGCAGAAGCAATTGGGTTAGGTGCTGTTTGGACAGCTGTATATCCTATGCAAGATAGAGTAAAAAATGTTTCTGATTTTTTAAAACTTCCTGATAATATTATACCTTTGAATGTTGTTATTATAGGACACCCTTCCGGAGTAGAAAGCCCAAAAGATAAAACAAAACCGGAATATATTCACTACGAAAATTATTAAAAATTTCCGTAATATCACATCTCCTCAAAAAAGTCTAGAAAAATAAAGAACAAAAGGTTTTAAAAGATACTCTAAATTATAATTATTTAGAGTATCTTTATATCAATACATTTAATTATTGTTTTGATTTAATAGTATTAATTCTCGTTTTGGCATATTGTGTATATTTGTTATCATCATTTTCCATTTGCAAAAATTGTTGATATGCAGCTATTGATTTATTAAATTCTTTCAATTTATCGTATGCCAAACCAATAGAGTAATAGGATAATGCATAATCAGGATTAAGCTTTATTGCAGATGCAAAATTTCTTACAGCTTCTTCGTATTTTTGTGTTGCATATCCTATATGACCTAAATAATAATATGATTGAAAATTGTTAGGATTTTCTTGTAATGATTTCTCTAAAATTTTCTTTGATTCGGAATATTTTCCTTGATTCATATATGTTACTGCTTGGTTAGTTGCTTCATTTGTAACGTTTTGGGTCATGTATTGCCTTAACTGTAATGCATTTTGATTTGTAGAATCTGCCTTTAATGCCATATCTATGTACTTTTGAGCTGATACTTTATCATTCTTTGAAAAATACAAATATCCTATTGAATATAAAATTTGAGTATTATTAGGAGATAATTTATCTGCTTGTTTGTAATAATCAATTGCTGTATCTGTTTGTCCTAACGAATTATAGCAAGATGCAATTGCAGTAATTGAGCGTAAAGTTGCAGGCTGTACCTGTTTTAATGTATCTATTGCTGATTGATATTGCTCTTGAGTTAAAAATTCGTTAGCTTTTATATATAAATCAGTATTGTCTTGATTATTCACCGATATATTTGTTGTATTTTTGTTTTTTTCTTTATTTTTTTGTTTTTTGTCATGATTGTTTTTATTTTCATTTTTATTTATTTCTTGATTTGGTGTTGTATTTGGCGACACCATTTTTACCACTCTTTTTCCGTTTTGGTATGTAACAAGCAATTGTTTCTTTGATGGATTATAATTCATTATAATCAATACTTATTTGATTGCTAAAAA
>CAYLHN010000174.1:0-3199 GCA_964383455.1 uncultured Muribaculaceae bacterium
TGTTGCAAATCTGCTTTTGCTGCGTCATAAATTTTTTGTAATTGTTCTTTCATTTTTATTTTCCTTTTTATTAAATTACGGGATTGTATTTTTTTTCATGTTCTACTGAAGTTAATGGTCCATGTCCCGGGTATATTTCAACAGAACTTTCAAACATATTTAAAACTTTTTCTACACTGTGTTTTATTTGTTCAAAATTTCCACCCGGTAAATCTGTTCTTCCAACACTTTCTAAAAATATTGTATCACCTGAAAATATTTTATCATCAACGAAATAACAAACTCCGCCTTTTGTATGCCCTGGGGTCGAAATTATTTTAATTTCATTATTCCATAAACATAATTCATCATCTTCAGATACATATCTATCAATATTAGGAACTTCAACTTTACCTAATCCGCCAATAAATCTATCAACAAAGGTTTCAACTTCTTCAATTAAATCTTTATCCTCGATTGGTGCTATAATTTGTGATTTAGAAAAGTCTTTTTTCAAATTATTTATGCCTAAAATATGGTCAAAATGTCCATGTGTAATTAAAACATATTTCAGATTTGCACTATATTTGGCCAAAACATCATTTATTTCAGGCAAATATTCCGAGCAATCAACTAAAACTGCCTCTTTTGAATCTTCATCAATAAGCAGATAATTGTTATTATCAAGCATGCCTGTAACAAAAGTTTTTAAAATCATTAATCTTTTCTCACCAAATCAAATATATCTTTGCATACCTTAAACAGACTTTCTGCCTGCTCAAGCGGTAACATATTGTCAGCGTCACAAAGAGCTTTTTCAGGTTCGGGGTGAATTTCAAAGAATAAAGCATCACAACCTGCAGCAACTGCAGATTTTGCAAGAACAGGAACCCATCTTCTATCCCCGCCTGTCGCACAACCGTTTGTACCCGGCATTTGAACACTGTGCGTTGCATCAAAAACTACAGGATAACCTATCATTTGCATTATCGGAATAGAGCGCATATCAGTTACAAGATTATTATACCCGAACGTTACGCCTCTTTCTGTAAATAATATCTTGTCATTACCAGAATCCAAAACTTTTTTAGCAAGAGCCTCCATCTGCTGCGGAGCCAAAAATTGACCCTTTTTTATGTTAATAATTTTACCTGTTTTAGCAGCCGCTACAAGCAAATCTGTTTGCCTGCACAAAAATGCAGGTATTTGTATAACATCAGCGACTTCCGCAGCTTTTTGCGCATCCTGAGGCAAATGAACATCCGTTACAATCGGTAAATCGAATTCTTGTTTAATCTTTGCTAAATATTCTAAACCTTTATCTATACCAAGCCCTCTGTAACCATCTATTGTTGAACGGTTTGCTTTGTCATAAGAAGCCTTAAATACATAATTTATACCCAATTTTTCTGTCACTGACTTCAATTTTTCAGCAACAGCAATCATACAATCATAATTTTCAATAGCGCAAGGACCCGCGAAAACAGTCAATTTGTCTCCGCCAATTTCAAAATCTTTTAACTTTATTTTTTTTACTAAATTATTCATACACTTATGTTAGCCAAAAAACACATCAAACACAAGTGAATATTAAGATTTATACTATTTACAATTTGCGTTTTCTGTACCTGCCCATTTTAGAATTTTTCCATTTGGACAAGTTTTACCATCAGAGGTTTTTGTATAATCTAAATTACCTTTTTGTATAACCCAAGCAGTACAAGTATCATTATCAGAACCACAAGGATTATCACTTGCAGAAGTAAAATCATAACCTCCAGGCAAAACACCTTCATCATTATCTATCCAATAAATAAAAAGGTCACGTCCGTAAGCATTAGGACCTCTGTATGGACCGTCAACATCTGCACATATTAAAAATCTTTGGATAGTACCTCCTAAGTTGGCATTTGGAGTATAGTTGTTAAATAAAACAGATGCTCCATCTTCCAAAATTACCGCATAAGTACCCTTTCTAACACTATGAGTACAATCCCACCAATAATCATTACCTGTTTTTTTCTCGCCTATTGCGTTTGTTTTGCTTTCAACATAACATTCATTCATATTTGTATCATCACAGGTTTTTGAAATTTTCAATGACTCTGCAAACCTATCTTTAATTATTTTTGTTCTATTTTTATACAAGGCACTGTATTCGGCGTAATTTTCCCAGTTTCCTTCGCTATCCTTTCCTGAAACACCTAAGTTTTCATTATTATAATTTAAAAGCCAGCTTTTCAAAGGTCCATGGGACGCTCTTGCACGACCGTACGCATCGTTCAAATCAGAATATATTTTTTTAACCCTTGTAACAGTTTCTTTATCACCCCTTGAAGTATTTAAACTTGGTAATGTCAGAACTGATACAACACCAATTATACCGATTACGATTAAAATTTCGGCTAATGTAAATGCAAAACTCTTATTCATATGCTTCTCCATAATCTGTTCCATATTAACATTATAACGTATTTAAAAAAAATTGCAATACTAAAAAGCGAGAACCTATTTTTGACATTCCCGCTTTTTATAATTATCAAACTATTAATGAATATTAATATCTGTAATGAGCAAAAGCTTTATTTGCTTCAGCCATTTTGTGAGTATCTTCACGTTTTTTGCAAGCTTGGCCTGCGCCGTTTGAAGCATCAATCAATTCGCTTGTTAATTTATCGATAAATGATTTACCGCTTCTGTTTTTAGCTGCTGCTATCAACCAAGAAGATGAAAGAGCAAAACCTCTGTCTGCTTTAACCTCTAAAGGTACTTGGTAAGTAGAACCACCAATACGACGAGCTTTAACTTCTAACAACGGAGTAGCATTTGTTAATGCTTTTTGGAATATTTCCATTGGTTCTTCATTTGTTCTTTCTTTAATTCTTTCTAAAGTTGAATAGAAAATTCTTTCAGCTAAAGATTTTTTACCGCGACGCATAATTCTGTTAATAAATTTAGAAACGTCAACGCTGTTATATAATGGATCAGCTGCAGGAATTCTTCTTGCAGGTTTAGAACGTCTTGACATTATTTCTTACCTCCTTTAGCACGTTTTGCACCGTATTTAGAACGGCTTTGAGCTCTGTTTGCAACACCTGCAGTATCTAAAGTACCGCGAATAATGTGATATCTTACACCCGGAAGATCTTTAACCCTTCCACCTCTTATAAGAACAACACTGTGTTCTTGCAAATTGTGTCCGATACCCGGAATGTATGAA
>CAYLHN010000175.1:0-3168 GCA_964383455.1 uncultured Muribaculaceae bacterium
GCGAGATTACAAATTAGGAATGTGGCTTCGTTGGACTCTACAATGTGGTAGCCCGAATGCAGACAGAATTTTTCAGGCTTTTTGTTATGCCGCAGAAACTTATGGATTACCAAAAGATGTAATTATTGATAATGGTAAAGACTACCGTTGTAAAGACTTTGCCGGAGGCAGACCAAAATATATTGATGATGTAAAAGTTGATAACGATAAATCAAGAACAACATCAATGCTTGATAAATTAAATGTTCAGGTACATTTTGCAAAACCGTATAATGCACAAACAAAACCAATTGAAAGAGATTTCAATACGATTAAAAATATTATGTCTACACATTGTGAAGGTTACAGAGGCGGAAACGTAGTTGAAAGACCTGAAAAATTAATCAAAGAAATAAAAACAGGAAAACTCTATACAATAGATAAATTTAGAGAAATATTTAATTCTTTTATAACAGACGATTTAAATAAAAAGCCGTCTGAAGGTATAAATACAAAATGTAAAAGTCGAGATCATCTTTTTGAAGACGATTTTACAGAAAAAATAGTTACATCGAAAGATGCTCTCAAATTGTTCTGCATGAGAACATCTAAAAATTATACCATTGCAAGAAATGGAATTATAGACAGATCTCTTGATATTACATATTGGGCAGACTGGATGGTTTCAAAAATGAAAACCAAAGTTTATCTTCGCCGAGATCCTCAAAACTATAAAGAAGCATGGGTATTTAAAGCAGATAATGATGAGTTTTTAGGTAAATGCAAAGCAATTAAAGCAGTTCCGGCACTCTATGCAAATGAAATTTCAAAAGAAGAGTTCCAAGAAGCAATGGCTATAAAACAACGTAGCTTGAAGGCAACAAAGGCATATTTAAAGGGATTAAAAACCATTCCATTTGAAGAACAATGCGAAAATTATAAAATTGCCTATGCTCAAGTTAATAAAGAATTAAAACCCCATGTTACAAGGCTTGCAAATACCGAAATGGATAGGGTTATTCAAAAAAATAAAGAAATGGAAGCATACGGAAAGAACGATATGTCTATGTTCTTAAATGACGATGCTCCTAAAAAGAAATTTTACTATTACGAAACTGAAAAATATCTCGATGAAGAGGAAGATTTAATGGAGGTCGCTTATGGATATTAGAGCTGAACTCAAAAATATGATGGAAGAAAAAGGTCTGACTATCGTTTTTGTTGCGACTGCTATCGGTGTTGCAAAATCAACAGTAAGTATGTGGATCAATGGTACTTATAAAGGCGATAACGATAAAATCGCCGATAAAGTAAACAATTTTATTCAAAGAGAACGAGAACGCTCTATTGATGAAGACTTGCCACTTGTCGATATATCAATAATCGGATTTATTTCTGAAATCGGAAGAACTTGTCACACGAAAGGTAAAATCGGTGTTTGCGTGGGTAAAGCAGGACTTGGTAAAACTGTTGCCGTAAAAGAATATACTAAGAACTTTTTAGATGCAATTTTGATTGAAAGTGATTCCGGCTATACCGCAAAATCTTTACTTTTAGAAATTCACAAAAGACTCGGACTTTCAGGCAAAGGTTGTGTTTACGACCTTATGAATGAAGTTGTAAACAAATTAAATAATTCAGGTAGACTTTTAATTATTGACGAAGCTGAAAACCTGCCATATAGAGCATTAGAAATTACTCGCAGGATACACGACAAGACAGGGATTGGTGTTCTTTTAGTTGGCAGAAATATTTTAATAGAAAACTTAAGAGGATATAAAAATCAATACGATCAATTATATTCAAGAGTTAAATATTTAAAAGTCCTCGACAGATTACATATTAAGGACATAAAAAAGATTTTAATTGCGACAGGACAAAACCCTGAACTCGCTGATGTGTATCTTCAGTATTCAGACGGAAATACAAGAAGATTGGAACATTTGATTTCGCACAGTATCAGTCTTGCCAAATTCAATGGCACAGACGAGGTCGATGAGACTGTGATTCGAGCAACTTCAAAAATGCTGATGGCATAGGAGGGATTAATCGTGTTAGTAGATAATTTGTTCGGTAAGCCTCCTTTCCGACCCGGTGAAACCGCTTTTTATATATTTTTAATTGCTCTTGCCATCTTTATTTTTGGAGTCCAAGTCGGAATAAAACATGGGCGAGCTTTAGAACTTGAAGATTTGAGTATTAAATATGGCTACGAATTTACAGATTAAAAAAATTCATACTTTAAAAAATGTTCTCGGATTAGACGATGACTTGTATCGTGATATGCTTATGTCTTTTGGTGTTTGCACTTCAAAGGATTTAACAAATACCGAAGCGAATGTTTTTGCAAGCATACTTGAAGAAAAAGCAATTAAACAAAATCTGTGGGTTAAAAAACCGCTAAAATACGAAGACCTTTATAGAGAAGATATGGCTACCCCTGCTCAATTAAGATTAATCGAAGGTTTGTGGAACGAGATCGCTTATGCTGATGATGAAAAATTTAAAAAAACATCTCTTCGCAAAATTATAAAAAATAAACTTAAAGTTGACGATATTAGGTTCTTAACAAAAGAACAGGCAAATAAAGCTATTAATCTGATTAAAGGTATAAAAAAGAATTTAAAAAAGAGAACGGCCGCTCTTTAGTTAGTACAGAAAATAAGGAGATCAAAAAATGATGCAAACAGAAGAAAAAACAATGGAAAACACAATGGAAATGTCAATGGCAGAAACTGATTCAGATGTTGAAATGGATGCAACACCTAAAAAATCAAACGATATGCCTGAATGTGCAATTATCGGATTAATTAAAAATCAGATGATTGTTCTTGAAGATGATTTAAGAGAAGCAAAATTAAGATATGCTGATGTTGCTTTGGAAAAAGAAAACTGGAGCGGAAAATATGAAAGAGAGTTGGATTGCAAGGTGATTGAAGGTCAAATGAAAATTCTCTCTAAATTAGAGAAGGACTTTGAATGTATGTTCACCCCATCTTCCCATTCTATGACGGTATAAGATCGAAACGAGCGGATAACAGTGCAATCTGCTCGTCTTGAGGTAGAGCCTCAACTGATGATGATCCCGGACAAATAATAAGAGGAGATAAATGCAATTCGAGCCTTGGATGGAGAAAGCCACACCTAACGATATGCCAAATGATGATTTAAAATTCGTTGCCGAAAAAG
>CAYLHN010000176.1:0-3149 GCA_964383455.1 uncultured Muribaculaceae bacterium
GTTTTAATCATAAATATTAATTATGCTTATATTTTTGTTTCAAAAAATAATATATTTTTAAATCGCAGGAAAGAGTTGGGTAACTTAACTAATTTTATGGAAAATATCATAAAGCCTGAAGATGATGATTTAATATTGATTCCGTATTCAGGCAGTAAAGTTATGAAATACGTTCCAAGAGGAAAGTTGATACATTTTTTTGCAGATGATGCTTTATTATTGAAAGATAGTGAATCAAGGGCTTTTTATTTTGATAAAAAATTCTATTCATTTTTAAACAGAGATAATATTAAATCAGAATTGAATGAATATGTTATAGCAGATAAACCGTTTATACTATATCAAATCAGGCTAAAAGATTTTTATTTCGATAAAATGAAAAAAGGTCAAAAATTTATAATTATTTCCTATCGTGATAATTTTATAATGCCTTTGGTCATGAATTGGAATACCTTATTAATCGATAATAATTATGAAAATACAAATATGTTTATATTCTTAATGGCAAAGATAACCAGAGATAGTATTCAAATAGCAAATATGTATTTAAAAAACTTAGGTGCATATTATGATAGTAAATATGGTTATTCGGTGTATGTTTTTGAAAAACGGTAAATATAAGTTTTTTGTGTTAAAATTAAAGAAAAATTCAGGAGATAACAATGGAAAATTTAAGAGAAAAATATGAAGTGGTTATAGGGTTAGAAGTTCACGCCCAATTAAAAACAAATTCGAAGATTTTTGCACCTGACGGTTGTGAATTCGGTAATGAACAAAATACTCAAATAAGCCCTATTACATTAGGTATGCCCGGGGTTTTACCCGTATTAAACAGAGCCGTTGTTGATATGGGTATTTTAACAGGTTTAGCGCTGAATTGTGAAATAGCTGAAAAATGTAAATTTGACAGAAAACAATATTTTTATCCTGATTTACCAAAAGGATACCAAATTTCTCAATATGATGAACCTATTTGCGGAAAAGGATATTTAATGGTAAACGGTAAAAAAATAGGTATTACTCGTGCTCACTTGGAAGAAGATGCGGGTAAACTTGTTCACGCAGGTGCTGATGGTCTGGCAGGTTCAAGTTATTCACTTGTGGACTTAAACAGAGCAGGTACTCCGTTGTTGGAAATTGTATCTGAACCGGATATGCGTTCACCTCAAGAAGCAAGAGCATATGTTGAAGAATTAAGAAATATTGTCCGTTATGTTGGTGTTTGTGACGGAAACCTTGAAGAAGGTTCTATGAGATGTGACGCAAATATTTCAATTATGCCAAAAGGTTCTGACAAATTCGGAACTCGTGCAGAAATCAAAAACGTAAACAGCTTTAAAGCTTTAGAAAGAGCTTTGGAATATGAAATAGACAGGCAAATCGAACTTGTTGAAGATGGTGAAGAAGTTGTTCAAGAAACAAGACTTTGGGATGACAATGCAGGCGTAACCCGTTCAATGCGCGGTAAAGAAGACGCCCATGATTACAGATATTTCCCTGAACCTGATTTGATGCCTCTTGTTATTTCGAGAGAATGGGTTGAAAAAATCAGAGAAAAAATGCCTGAATTACCTGAACAAAAACGTCAAAGATATATGAGTTTAGGGTTAAGCGAATACGATGCAAGCGTTGTTGTTGAACAGATGGATTTAGCTATGTTCTTCGATGAAGTTTTAAAACTTGGTGCAAATCCTAAAATTGCGGTAAACTTCTTAATGGGTGAAATTTCTGCTTACTTGAAGGAAGAAAAACTTTCAATAAATGAAACTAAATTAACTCCTGAAAACTTAGTTGAATTGATTTCTTTAATAGAAAAAGCTACAATTTCAAATAACATTGGTAAACAAATTATTGTTGATATGTTGAAAGATGGTGAAAAAGCTTCTGCGATTGTTGAAAAGAAAGGTCTAAGCCAGATTTCAGACACAGGTGCTATCAAAGAAATTGCTCAAAAAATTATTGATGCAAATCCTGCACAAGTTGAAGCATACAGAGGCGGAAAAGATAAATTATTCGGATTCTTTGTAGGTCAAGTTATGAAGGAAACCAAAGGTAGAGCCAACCCTCAATCTGTTAATGAAATATTAAAAGAATTATTAGGTTAATAAAGAGGTTTTCAGTATATGGGCTTATTTTTCTGCAAAAAAACTTGCATGGATATTGAAATTCATGAACAACCTGAAATCTTAAGTAAAATTCTTCAGGAATATGTTGCAAACGACGGTAAAATTACTTTTGAAATGCCAAATGATATAGATAAAGTTGTCTTGGTAGCAAGCGGTTCTTCATATCACTGTGCAAGGTTCGGAGCTGATTTGTTCGGAAAAGTTGCTAATGTTTCAGCAAGAGCAATTTACTCAAGCGAGTATTTATTAAAGCCCAAAGCGCCAGATGAAAAAGATATTTTATATGTTTTCATTACACAATCCGGAGAAACAAGTGATACTTTAAGGGCTGCAAAACGTGCTAAGCAAATGGGAATGCGTATTGCATGTATTACAAATAATAATAAATCTTCCATCTGTAAATATGCTGATTATACAGTAAGTTGTTTTGCGGGTATTGAAAAAAGTATTGCCGCAACAAAATCTTTTACGGCCCAGCTTTTGTGTGTAACTTTGATGGCGTTTAAATATGCTCAAATGCGTGATATTGATGTATTAGAACAAATTCAATCGCTTACTACATTACCAAGAGTTATAAAAGAAACTCTTAAAATGGACAAAAAAGTTAAACAATTAGCAAATATGCTTAAAAAAGAAAAACATTTTATAATTACAGCAGACGGAATTTCTTATGCAATGGCAAAAGAAGCCGCATTGAAAATTCAGGAAACTTCTTATTTGTATTGTACTGCAATAATTTTGGGCGAATTTATGCACGGACATGTGGCAGTTTTAAACAATAAAATGCCTTTAGTATACGTTTCAGCTTCGGGCGTATCTTATTCAGCAGCAAAAAATCTTGAAAAGATTAAAAATGATTACAATCCGCCAATATATATAATTGGTCGTTCGCACGAAAGAATTACACCTAATTTTAATATAACAATTGACAATGATGATGCAACTTTGAGAATGTTTTCGAACGCTGTTACCCTCCCTTCGGTCGCGGTAGCCCTTGCACACTTACGCTTCACGGCAGACGCG
>CAYLHN010000177.1:0-3101 GCA_964383455.1 uncultured Muribaculaceae bacterium
GCTCTCATATAAAATTCTTCCCTCTCCCGACGAGAGAGGGGACAACTTCCTAAGATATCTGTTCACAGTTCACCGTTCACTGTTCACAGAAAAACTTAGTGCCCTAGTGCCCCAGTGCCTTAGAGCCTTCACTTTAGCCGAGACATTAATCGTCATCGGCATAATCGGCGTTGTTGCAGCGTTGACATTACCGAACTTAAACCACGCAACAGGCGATAAGGAAACTGTAACAAGATTAATGAAAGCATATTCAATGCTTAACGAGGCGAATGACAGAGCCGTTGCAACATATGGCCCAATATCAGAGTGGAAATCAAGTGAAACTTGTGCAAATGATTTTGCTCATTGTTGGATGAAAAGAATTGGTGAATTTCTTAAAATTTCCAAATCTTGTAATGAAGCAGTTGATGAAGATGATTCAACTTATAAAAGTTGTGATTCATTAGTAAGTGGGGGTTCTTCAAAAAAACTTGCGTATCAATTAGCAGATGGTGTAACAATTTCATTAAGTAGTAATTGTGGCGTTCCTGATTGCGATGGCAGTGATGGATATGGTTATGATATATCATACACAACTAAACCTGACCTTTGTATTGATTATTTTCATGTTGATATAAACGGTTCTAGCAAAGGCAAAAATAAAGGTGGTCATGATATATTTGCATTTGTTGTCTCAGATTCCGTTGGTGTTGTTCCACGTATATATGATGATTTTGATGAAATGGTACGCTATGGAACAGGTGATCCAGGACATACCTGGTGGGTTATTGAATATGGCAATTTGGATTACTTAAAGGCTGACAAAAATGGTGTTTGTCCAAACGGCACTCAGTTGTCTAAAAATCAGACTTCTTGTAACTAAAAATGAAAAACACAAAAAGCCCTATTTAAGTTAAATTGGGAGACTCAGACAAGTTGTAAATAAAGAAAGTAAGTTGATGTAATATACAAGAGTCGGGTTTTGTTTTAACAAAACCCGACTCTTTATTATCTGTTATTCAAAAACTATTGTTGAATTTGTTTCATTACTTCATCAGCAAAGTTTTCGTTACGTTTTTCAAGACCTTCACCAAGGTTGTATTTAACAAATTTCTTAACTGTTAATTTGCCTTCAATTAATTGAGCAACAGTTTGGCTTGGATCTTTAACGAATGGTTGTTCAAGTAAACATTTTTGAGCCAAGATTTTGTGCAAACGACCTTCAACAATTTTTTCTCTGATGTTTTCAGGTTTGTTAGCCAAATCTTCTTTACCCATTTCGATACGTTTTTCTTCTTCGCGTACTTCTGCAGGTATATCTTCACTTGATAAGAATTCAGGTGCGCAAGATGTAATGTGTAAGCATAAATCTTTCATTAATGCTTCATCTTTTTTATCTGTGCTTAAAAGAACACCGATTTTACCGTTGTGAATGTATGTTGCGATGTTACCTTCCAAAATTTCAAATCTTCTGATTGTGATTTTTTCACCGATAGATGCAATTTTTTCTTTTATAACATCTGCAACAAGTTTACCGCATTTAGGGCAAGTTGTTGCAAGTAATGCATCAACGTCAGCAGGTTTAGCTGTTGCAACTAATTCTGCAAGACCTGCACATAATTCTTTGAATTCATCATTTTTTGCAACGAAGTCAGTTTCACAGTTAACTTCAATTATTGCACCTGTTGTATCATTTACATATGAAGCAACAAGACCTTCAGCAGCGATTCTGCCCATTTTCTTTTCTGCAGAAGCGATACCTTTTTGTCTTAAAGCTTCCATTGCTTTATCCATATCACCATCAACTTCGGCAAGCGCTTTTTTGCAGTCCATCATACCTGCGCCTGTTTTTTCACGAAGTTCTTTTACCATTGTAGCTGTAATTTCCATTGTTTTATTACCTCTCTATGCTTCTACTGTTTCTTCTGTTTTAACACCTGCATCTTCAGCTTTAATTTCTTCAACTTTAGCATTGTTTGCAGCTTTGTTTTCACGAAGTTGTTTACCTTCCAAAACTGCATCAGCTAATTTTGAAGCGATTAATTGTACTGAACGAATCGCATCATCATTACCCGGGATAACATAATCAATGTTATCGGGATCAGCGTTTGTATCAGCCAAGCAAACTACAGGTACGCCTAACTTTTTAGCTTCCAAAATAGCGATATCTTCTTTTTGTTGGTCAACGATGAATAATAAATCAGGTAAACCTCTCATATCTTTAATACCGCCAAGAGTTTTGCTCAATTTTGCGATTTGTTTGTTAATTTGAGCTTGTTCTTTTTTAGGTAATTTTTCAATTTGACCGCTTTCGATAAAGCTTTCATATTCTTTTAATTTGTTAACACGAGTTTTGATAGTTTCAAAGTTAGTCATCATACCGCCTAACCATCTTCTGTTAACATAGTAAGCACCTGCTCTTTGTGCTTCTTGTGCAACAACTTCAGCTGCTTGTTTTTTTGTACCTACAAATAATACATTTTTACCTTTTGCAGCGTAATCTCTAACTACTTCATAAGCTGCGTCAAGTAAATCTGATGTTTTACGCAAGTCAATAACGTAAATACCGTTTCTTGCACCGTAAATATACGGTTTCATTTTTGGGTTCCATCTTTGTGTTTGGTGTCCGAAATGCACACCTGCTTCTAAAAGTTCAATCATTGATGCTACCGGCATCTTTCTTCTCCTTTTTGGTTATGTATTTTACTACGGGAAGTATGTTCAATTCCTTATTGGGAACTAGGTCTGTGCCTATCGAATCACCACTTCCATAAACATCGTAGCATGAACATGTTTAATTGCAAATGTTATTGTGAACGTTGAACAGAGATAAGGCACTAAGATACTAAGGCACTAAGGCACTAAGGGTGTGAACAGTGAACATCTGAGGCACTAAGATACTAAGGCACTGAGGCAGTAAGAATAAAAATCCTAGTACGAAAGTGCCTAATCACCCAATCCCTGGCCCTTCCCCATCCGAGGAAACGAATTTTTACAAAAGATACTAGGATACTAAGGCACTAAGGCAGTAAGAATATAAATAAATGTAAAATAAGTAATAAACAAGGATTGACAAAATCTGAAAAAAACTAAATAATGATAGAGTAGTAATAAGTAAAAAG
>CAYLHN010000178.1:0-2990 GCA_964383455.1 uncultured Muribaculaceae bacterium
ATCAATGATGTTTAATTGATGACCTTTCCATTCAGCAGTTACTGCAGCTGATTGAATTGTAATACCACGTTCACGTTCTTGGTCCATAAAGTCTGTTACTGCTGCACCGTCGTGAACTTCACCGATTTTGTGAGTTTTACCTGTGTAGAACAAAATACGTTCTGTTGTTGTGGTTTTACCTGCGTCAATGTGAGCGGCAATACCGATGTTTCTGATTTTTTCTAATGGTGTTTTTCTTGCCATTTCTTTAATTCCTTATCTTTTATATACTTGTACCTTAGCTATTTAATACTAGCGTTAATTATATCATCACATAAAAACGTAAAATTTCAAGCAGAAATTTTAGTTTATCGTTATATTTTTCAACAAAAAACGGCAATGTAAATACATTGCCGTTTTTTCTTATATAAGTTATATTTAACCTATTGTTTCATCATCAATTGTGAATTCAGGCGCACCGAACATACCTTCAATTTCTTCCAAAATTGCAGATGGTTTTCTTGCCTGATTTCTTTGAGCAGCACGACGTTGAGCTTCTTTATCTTTTTCTTCATTTGCATGAGTTAAGTGATAGAAACCTGTACCTGCAGGAATCAAACGACCGATAATAACGTTTTCTTTCAAACCTCTCAACAAGTCTTTCTTACCGTCAACTGCGGCTTCCGTTAAGATTCTTGTTGTTTCTTGGAATGATGCTGCCGAAATGAATGATTCAGTGTTCAATGAAGCTTTTGTAATACCTAACAACATATATTCACATGTAGCAGGTTGTCCGCCGTTTGCTGCGACTGCTTCATTTTCTTTTTCGAAAATTTGAACTTCAATCAATTCACCAGGTAATAAGTTTGTATCGCCTGCATCAACAACTTTAACTTTCTTAGTCATTTGTCTTACAATAATTTCAACATGTTTATCAGCAATTTCTACACCTTGTGAACGGTATACACGTTGAACTTCGTCTACCAAGTATTGTTGTGCAACTTCAGGACCGCATAATCTCATAACGTCATGAGGGTTCAACGGGCCGCTTGTTAAAGGTTGACCTTTAACAATTTTTTGACCGTTTTGAACAACTATATTTGCATCAATAGCAAATTTAATTTCAGTTTTTGAACCGTCTTCTGTTTCAAGATACAATCTTGGCATATCATCATCAGTTTCGATAATTGCAGTTCCGTCTTCTTCTGCTAAAATTGCACAGTCTTTAGGTTTACGACCTTCAAGAAGTTCTTCAACCCTTGGAAGACCTTGTACGATATCACCTGTTTTTTGTCTTTCATATACAAGTGATACCAACATATCACCTCTTAGTACTAATGAACCTGCAGAAACAAGTAACATTGTACCGGGACTGATTAAATATGGTCTGCCTGTTCTGATAACAATTTCGCTTTTTTCAACTTTAACAACTTGACCTGAAACAGGAGCTCTATCTTCGCCTTCTGTTAACAAATCATCTTGTTTTACAAATTGACCTTTCTTAACTACAGCTTTTGATTTTACTGCAATTTTTTCTTCGTAATTATCGCAAATCAAAAGTAATCTTCTTGCTTCTTCTTCATTATTTTTGATTGATGCAACACCATCATTTAAAGCCAATACACAAGTTTTTGCAACAGGTGTTTTTGGTTCGATAACTTCGCCGTTTTTAACAAGAAGTTCTGTTTGCAAAGAATCATTTAATTTTGAATTACCTTCAATATCACGACGAACGATCAATTTATCAAGAACAACAATTTTTAAGCTTCCTTTATCATCAAGTTCTACCATACCTTTTAGATGTGATAAGTGACCTTGCATTTGAAGAACCAAACTTGTTCTGATTAAGGTTGCACCATCGAGGTTTCTTACTCTTGCACCATCTTTGTATTGTAATTGAGTTACAGGAACAATATCAATCAATTCATCTGATGTATCAAATTTGATTGAAACATCTTTTTGGTCAACCTTGACTAATTGAACAGGTCTTACCAAAATTTGAATTGGCTGATTTGCAAGAGTATCTTCTTCGATATTCATTGAAGCATCAATTTCTTCATCCAAATCATCAATATCTAAATCATCCATTTCCGAATCTAAAATTGTAACTATTGAAGTTTCTTTTGCTTTGATACCATCAGCAATAACAGTACCTTTTTTAACAACTTCGCCTTCTTCAACTTTTAATTCTGAAACATTTGCCAATTGATATATTTCACCCGGTCTGATTGTAACTTCGTGAATTACATCGTTGTATTCTTTAATTTCAACAATACCATCCAAATGACAATAAATGTCTTTTACAATTTCAGTACCTGCAGTAACTTTTGTACCTGATTCAACCATTTTTAAAGATGACTCTTTGTTTAATTGATGAACTTCTTCAGGAATAAATACCAAAGAACCAGGTTTTGTAATAATTTGATTATCATCAACTTCTACATCTAAGTATTTAATTTCACCTGATGAAGAAACCGAACAATCATCACTAATTAATTCGGCAATAATCATACCGTTTTCAACTGTTGTATCTACAGGTGATTTAACAATATATTTTTCGCCTGTTTTATCAACTGTCCAAATTTGTTCTTTTTTAGTTTGTTCAAATGCAGCATTTGAAGGAATTATTGAAGCGATAACGATAGTCAATTCTTTACCGGAAACAATTTTCTTAATTTTTTTACCTTCAAATTTAACATCTTCAATAACAAGGTCTTCACCTACTCTAACTTCACCGCCGTGTTCACAAACAGTCAAAGTTTCAGCAAGTTTTTCACCTTCTTTAATTTTTTGTTCATCTTTTACAAGAACTTTTGAACCGCCCGGTAAGTTGTAAACGTCACCGCCCAAAACCCAAACGATACCGCTCTTGTTTGCGGTTCTTGAAACGTTACCTTGTCTGTCTTTCTTTTCATCTGCGGTAAAATCTTGGTATACAACTTCACCTGACAAATCAGATGTAATATCTTTTGTAGCTTTTTCAGTTAAACGAGAACCATCCCCTTGTGATA
>CAYLHN010000179.1:0-2954 GCA_964383455.1 uncultured Muribaculaceae bacterium
TTGGATTTGAAAAAATAAATAATCCTGTGATGTAAAACAAAAATGAAATCAGAATGAAAGAACAATTACAAAAAATTTATGACGCAGCAAAAGCAGATTTGCAACAAGCTAAAACTATAGCTGACATTGAAGATTTAAAATTAAAATATCTAAGCAGAAAAGGTGAATTAAATTCAATAAAGAAAAATTTAAAAGACCTTTCAGATGAAGATAAAAGAGTTGTCGGTGCTTTTGCAAATGAAGTTGCAAATAATTTAGAAGCAGAAGTTAAAGCAAAATATGATGAATTTTATAAACAAGAATTGGATGAAAAATTAAAAAAAGAAAAAATAGATGTAACTCTGTCAGGAAAGTTTGTTCCGATGGGACATGTTCATCCGATAACACAAACAATTAATGAAATTACAGATATATTCCATTCTTTAGGTTTTTCTGTTGCGCCTGACAAGCATTCACCTGAAGTTGAAACAGAATATTTTAACTTTGATATGCTAAATTTCCCTCAAGATCACCCTGCAAAGGATATGCAGGATACTTTCTATACAACTGTTGCACCGCATGTTTTGCTAAGAAGTCAAACTTCAGGGGCGCAAGTTCGTACAATGGCTGACATAAAGCCTCCAATCAGAATTATTGCACCGGGTAGAGTTTACAGAAATGAAAATATTAATTCCCGTAAAAATAATTTCTTCCATCAAATCGAAGGTTTATATATTGATAAAAATGTTACAATGGCCGATTTAAAAGGTGTTATGAACGAATTTTTAAGACTTTATTTCGGTGCTTCAAGACCAACAAGATTTAGAAGCAGTTTCTTCCCATTTACAGAACCTTCCGTTGAAATTGACGTTGAATGTATTATGTGCAAAGGAAAAGGATGCAGAACTTGTTCAGGTACAGGCTGGTTAGAAATTCTTGGTGCTGGTATGGTTGACGTTAATGTATTGAGAGATTCAGGCATTGATCCTGAAATTTATACAGGTTTTGCATTTGGTATGGGGGTTGAAAGACTTGCTATGCTTAAATATGCAATAGATGATATTCGTTTATTTTTCAGTAATGACGAAAGATTTTTAAAACAGTTTTAGGAAGTTAGTGACATGGTTAATATAATTGACACATTCAGAAATGTAATTGGTGATAAATATGCTGTTATAAAGCTTTTAATATTGACTGTTCCTGTTTTAATTAATGTCTATGCATATCTCGAAGGACAGTTGATATTGGCAAATACATTAAATGTGATTTATAATATTATATTTGCAGCAGTATTTTTTGAGACTATAAGGCGTTCTTGCACTTCAGAACCAATGTTATTGCCTTCTTTTTTGATGCCGATAAGAATATTTATAACGCTTGGTCAGACAATAGTTGCATCTATTCCTTCATTGATAATTTGTGGCGGAATTGTATACGGTTATTTTCAATTGCTTAAGGCTTTTCCTGATATACAGCAAGAGTCGAATATATATTGGATAATTACCGGTATTTTTATTTTATTTATATTGTCAATATTTTTTGCAAGCGTAACACAATTTTTGGACTCAGGTAAAATTGTCGATTCGTATAATCCTATGAAAATTGTAAGGGCTTTGAACAGATTTATAATAAATATAATAGGATTTGTTATCCAAGATGTATTATTTATAGCGATTGTCGGTGTAATTCCGCTTGCTGCTATATTTGTTGTTTTTGGATTTAAGTATAATATTTTTGTATTTTATTTATATGCATCATTCTTTTTTGTAATGAATTTGATTATGTTTGCGGATTTTATTGCACAAACAAAAAAAGAATCAGAATGTTATTAATAAATTTTAGAATATTGCACAAATTCCGAATAACAGTGAGAATCCTATAAGCATCATTACAGGTGTATCCATTGAGTGTGGAGCAAAAGCTTCGGATAAAGTCATTATTGGCGGGAATAATATCATTGCTGACCAGAATTCTTGCGTATTAGCAAATTGTTCTTTAAACAAAATTAAAAATATAACGGCAGAAATGTACACACAAGCACTTCCTGCGTATGATCTAACATATCTGTTTTTTAGATTCCATGATGGTACTACATATTTTTTCTTACCTAAATATGTTCCGACAGGTTCTGCCAAACCGTCACCTATTGCAACAGTGAAAACTACAATTGAAGCCAATAGCGGTAAATTTAAATATGTTTCAAATAGTTGTTTAAACACAGTTATGATTAAAAGTCCTGGTAACATATTGCCCAAAACTATCCATTTTAATGTGTTTGGTCTGTCTTCAATTCTGTCTAATGAGTTGAATTGGAGCATGAAAAATGTTGAGAATTCTCTTATCGGTTTTATTAATACTAAGAACATTAAAAGTACAAATAATGATTCCCAAAGGTGTGGAAGTATTCCTAAAGGTGCTGTCGGCGGACTTAATAACGGTACAAGATACGCTGCAAAATGCTGAATTTTTCTTGTGTAATTTACTTTAAACCAATGGTTTTTTGAGGTTGTTATATAACCTTTTTCGTCCGTATTGCAATAATGTCTGCATAACATTCCGCCCAAAAGCGCCAAAATCATCATGATAAACAATTTTATTGCAGTTCTCATAAAGAAATGTTTTTCATTAAAAAGACTCTGGTCACCAATTATTGTCCAGGTCAGCAGTATGGCAAATAATATTAACCAGAGTATCAGAAATTTTAAATCAAATGTTTTAGTCCATTTTTCGTCGTAATTTCCGGCTGAATCACCGGGCATTAATACATTATTTTGCATAAGTTTCCTTAATGTTTTTTATTGTCTAATTATAGACTAAATAATGAAATTTGTCATTTAAAATGAAATTTTAACTGACAACAATTTTACTAAAAATATCAAAGATTGCAGAGTGCAATTTTTGCACTGTTGGGATAAGGTAGTAAGATACTAGGGCAGTAAGGCACTAAGAATATAAATAATTGTAAAATAAATAAA
>CAYLHN010000180.1:0-2953 GCA_964383455.1 uncultured Muribaculaceae bacterium
ATCTACCTTATTTGCCTAATTTACAAATAATCAGGGTTGGAGGTTATTTGCGAAACAAAGCAGAATGGTACAGAAAAAAGATTAAAGAAGGAAAGTATAAGTTAGAAAAGAAAGGAAGCTATTATGAATTTATTTGCGTTTGTTAAATCTTGGAAAGATTTTAGTTTTTTATGGACATTGATTCAACCGTTTATTTTAAAACTTTTGAAAAAGAATGTTCCGACATCAATTACGAAATTATATGAAAATCTTGCAAAATACACTCAACCGGCTCTCGATAGTTTGTATAAATTAAAAGATAAAATCAAAGAAACCCCGTCAGAACTTGATGATTATTGCTTTGATCAGGGTGTAACCGCAGTTGAAACATTTGCAAATTATCTGTTAGGTGAAGTTCAAAACTTAAGATCATAAGGAGGAGTTTGATGTCTTGGCGAGATTTATTAAATGTTCAGAATGTTGAAAAGGGATTTTTTCGCTCCTCTAATGCCTACGGGATACCTGATATTAAAAAGGATGAGTTCGAGATAAAAGAACTCATCCCTTATCGGGTGGACAGAAACAGAAAAGGAACGGCACACTTTTTTCTTGATGATTATAGATTCGAGCGTTGTTGGAAGTGGGCAGATTCTCAAATCCCTGAACTAAAAAAATATGACGGAGTTTTATCTCCTGATTTTTCAATGTACACAACATATCCATTGGCATTTCAAATATGGCAGACATATAGAAACAGATGGTGTGCGGCATATTGGCAAGCACATGGAATTAAAGTTATTCCAACCATAAGTTGGTCTACCAAGGACAGTTACGACTTTGCCTTTTTAGGTATTGAAAAAGGTTCTGTCGTTGCGGTCGGAACGGTCGGAGTTCTAAATGATGAGTATGCTAAAAAATTGTTCTTGGATGGATTTAAGGAAATGGTGAAAAGACTTGAACCGAAAGAGATTTTGGTTTATGGAAACAGACTAACCGAACTTGATGAATATAAAAATGTTCGTTGGTTCGAGCCGTACATGAATAAATTTAACGATATAAAAAAGAAAGGACACTAACTATGGGCGGAAGAGGTTCCGGCGGTGGTAAAGGCGGTGGCGGAGGCGGTGCCGCTAAAAAAATACCAACAGGTGAAGGCATAACAGATAAAAACGAATTAATCAATTTATATAATAGTATTTCAGGCAATTCTAATTTGTCTGTTGAACAGCGTGTAAAAGCGATGCACGATATTGAAGAGAGAATTAAGGAAGTTGATGCTAAAAAACAAGCGGATCTAAAGCAAAAAAGACTTGATGCTCTTGCAAAGGCTCGTGCAAAACGTGCTGAAAATAAGAAAAACGGAATAAAGCCTGAAAAGAAAGAAAAAGATCCGAAAAGAACAAAAGCTAAAATGTCTATGGATAGCACAGTTTCAGATCTTAAATACAATTTAAGACGAGGTGTTGAATCAGACGGATATATTTCAAATTCAGACTTCAGGGTTGAAGATTATGGGAATTCCGTCAGTGTTCAAATCAGATATTTGGGTAAATGGAAAAATCCATCACACGCTCGTTATGAGGAAGATTACGATTGGCAGGAATTAAAATCATCAAGCGGAAAGCAAATTGATAAAGTAATTAAAAAATTATCCAAACAGTCAGGTCGTAAAATCACTTGGGGAACGAGTGAAAAGAATTGGATTGATATAGATATACCCAAAATGAAAGGAGACTAATATATGGGCGGTCGTGGTTCAGGAGGCGGCAGATCAGGTGGAGGTGGCGGTGCATCATCTCAACAGGATCACGAAGTAAGACTCCGCAGTCTTAATGATATATATCAGGAAAAATATTCTCAAATGACAGATTCTGAATTGAATCGAGCATTGACTAATGCTAAAAATCAAATGAATAAAGAACAAGCAAAAGTCCTGCACGAACAACAGAAACTTCAAAAAATGGTGGATGAATTTAAAAAAATGAAAGACACCGATCCGGGAGTTGATGAAAAATGGAATGCCATCGATAAACAAACAGGTGTATTAAATGATGCACGTTCACGATTAGATATCAGGTCGCAAGCCTATTATTTAGGCATTAATGAAAAACACAATGTCAGAGGAAAATATACCGCAAATGACATTAAAAATATGTCAAACGGTCAATTAAACTCTTTTTATAATAATTCATACAAAGAAAGCACAAAGGCTCGAAAAAGGATTGAAAGCACTTCCAACCCTAAAACGAGAGCTAAATATCAAAAAATATACGATACTCAAAACGATTATTTCAACAAAGCGACTGCTGAAAAAAATATCCGGGGACTTGACGGAAAGGGTTGGTAATTGTGTCCGAATGATACAAAATATCGCACAATGACTTTAATTAAATTAACTTCAGAGTGATGAATGTGGTTGTACAAATTAAAAAGGAGGTCAATATGACTACAATCACAGCAGAACAAGCACTAAAGAGCAAACAGAATTTTTCAGAATTCTTGGAAAACAACACTCCCGTTCAGGTAACTTCAACAATAGCGGATTACCAAGCAAAGAGCGGAAAAGTCGTTGTAACACTTACGGATTTAACACAAAACTTCGACACCTTCGTTGATGTTGTAAATGATCCGACCGTTTTGGAATTACCTCAAAAACCATACTTCGCTTGGATAGTTACAAATCCAAAAGAAAGAATTATGAATGTTTTAAGAACGATTAATGAAGGTTCAACAGGTGATTTAGGAATTTTTGTTTTTAAGGCATTTTTGAACGGCGATAAAATGGACTTTGAATGCCTTTTGAAACCTGAATTAAGAGAAAAAACCAAAAAAGAAAAGACCATAACTAAAACAGGCGGTATTCAATATGATTATTGGAAAGTTTATTCAGAAGTATGCGATGAAATGGGCGAGGGTGATTATCAAATAAAGCCGGCATCACAACATTACCAAAATATACCGATCGGGCTCAAAG
>CAYLHN010000181.1:0-2914 GCA_964383455.1 uncultured Muribaculaceae bacterium
CGAAGACTAATACGTCCGCCTGTATCAGAACCTAATGACCAAGTAGCTTCACACTCCGCAACTGAGGCTGCGGAACCGCCTGAAGAACCGCCCGGAACTTTGTTTAAATTCCAAGGATTATGAACCTTGCCAAATGCTGAATTTTCATTTGAAGAACCCATTGCAAATTCGTCCAAATTTGCTTTTGCAATGATTGGAACTAAATTATTCAATAATTTATCTGTAATTGTGGCATTATAAGGTGAAACAAAATTTTCCAAAATTTTGCTTGATGCGGTTGTTTTAGAACCGATTAAATTCATATTATCTTTTAAAACAAGCGGAATACCTGCCAAAAGCGGTAATTCTTCACCGTGTGCAATTTTTTCATCGACTTTTTTTGCAGTTTCGAGTGCAGTATCTTTTGTTAATGAATTAAATGCTTTAACCTTGTCTTCAACTTCATCAATTCTTTCATAAGTCGCATTAACAAGTTCAACGGCTGAAATTTCTTTATTTAAAAGAGCTTTCCTTTGCTCACTTGCACTTTTTTTCAAAAGTTCGTTCATTATTTTCTCCTTAAATTCTTTTACATTAATTATAATCCAAACACAAAAAAGCACAAAATAAATTTGTGCTTTTGGGATGATTATATGATAATGGGATTATACTCTTATCTTTTTATATCAAGCATTCCGCCGACTTCGTTTTGTTTTTGAACAGTCTTTTTATTTTCAAATTCGTCAACATTTTGAGCAATAATTGCATGAATATCATTGGCTTTGTTGATATAATCCGTTAATTTTTCATACCTGCCTGTTAAACCGCCAAATGGAATTCTCAAACTTATTAATTCATCAACGGTTCTGTTAATATCGGAAAGTTTTGACAAAGATTCTCTCAAATTGAATGTAAAATTTAATCGTTTTGAAAAAGTTGCCAAAATATATTTTGAAATAAAATATTTAAATTTTTGCATTAAAGTTTTTTCTTTTGGTGAGCGTTTTCTGAATATATAGCTCATTATTGTCGTAAATTTTGACATTGCACCGATATCGAAATATTTGTTGTTAAGCCTTTCGAGTTCTTTTTTAATGGCTTCTTTTTTAGACCTCAGTAATTCAATTCTTGAATTGTCGTCGATGTTAATTGCAGCCAAAATTTCGTCATTGATAATCATTAAGTCCTCTTCTAATTGATTTATTCTGTATTCTAATTTGAGCATTTCATCATCAAGCTTGAGATATGCTCTATCTTCTAACATTTTTGAATCAAAGCCGTCAATTAAGAACGGACTTGTAGCGTTTTTAAATTTTTCGGGTACAGAAAACGGATTAGTAACCGAACCCTTTTTACTCTCATCTCTTTCCATACTACTATTATGTACTTTTTTAAAAAAAAATGTTCCTACATAAAGAGGATATTTATAATTTAATCAATTATGAATAAAAGCATTGACAAAGTGTCTGCTATAGAGTACAATATTAGTATGAATCAACGTGTTGTCAAATTCGTACAAACATCAGATGATAATTGTCCACTTCTTAACTGGCTTGAGTCTTTAGACAAAATCACAAAATCACGAGTTCAGTCGAGGTTAACAAGATTATTAGAAAATAATTTTGGCGATTATAAAAAAATAGACAATGAAATTTCGGAATTAAGGCTGCATTTTGGTTCAGGATATAGGATTTATTACACTGAAACAGATAATGTAATTATTTTACTCATTAATGGCGGTAACAAATCTACACAGAAAAAAGATATTAATAAAGCCAAACAGTTACTTAAAGAATGGAGACAACTTCAATGAAACAAATTAAAAAAGCATTAGATTTTGAAAAATATTTAATTAACGATTTAAAATCAGACGAGGATATAAAACTATATATAAACGCAAGTTTAAAAGATTATCTTGAAGATGGCGATTTTAATTCTTTTTGCAGAGCACTTGAAATAGTTATCAAATCAAAAGATACTGTTTCAAATTTTGCCCAAAAAACAGGTATGTCGAGAAGTCACCTTTACAGCATTTTTAAATCAGAAAAAGAACCTAAATTTTCTACGGTTATAAAAATATTTCACGAACTTGGCTACGAATTAGAAGTTGCTTAATTACAAGAAGTATTAGTCGTCCAGTCTAAGGTTTTACCGTTTGGACATTCTAAACCATCTTCACCTTCTGTAGCTTTCAAATAATCAAGGTTACCGTTTTCTATAACCCACGTAGTCAAAGAATATCCGCAACCAGACCATAAATAACCACCAGATGGACCATCTGGTGTTAATTCATTTAATTTACAAAACGTATCCCCTTTACAATTTTCAGAATCTAATCCGATAACAAAATCAAAGATATCGTTACCATATTGAGTTTTACCCTTATTTGGGCCATCGATATCTACTTTTACCTCTATAAATGACCATTCATTATTTGAATGATGAATAGCAAGAGACATACCATCTGACAAAGTAACCATGTATGCTTTAACCTCATTTAACCAGTTCATATGAATACCGTCTGGATTTCCATTAAAACCAATGAAATAGCCGTCAGACCAACAACCTTCATCATGTCCACAATCTTTTGAAACTTTCATAAATTCAGTTATTCTCTTAGCAAAGCGTTCACTTATAGCTGCATTATCACCTGCAATATCATTTGTCCATTCATCACAAGGTCCATAAATAACTTGAGCCCTATCGACTGCATCTGTCAATGCAGAATATATTTTTTTAACTTTAGTAACTTTTTCTTTGTCACCTGTTGCGTGGTTTAAGTTTGGCAGTGTAAGTGCTGCAACAACACCAATAATACCGATTACAATGAGGGTTTCTGCGAGGGTAAAAGCGGCTTTCCAAGAGGCTCTAAGGCACTGGGGCACTAAGTTACTAAGGATTCTTGGAAACTGAGTTTCCATGTCATCCTGAACTT
>CAYLHN010000182.1:0-258 GCA_964383455.1 uncultured Muribaculaceae bacterium
CTAAAAACATTTCAGTAGATTATAAGGGTTATCATATTAACGTTGTAGATACTCCCGGCCACGCTGATTTCGGTGGTGAGGTAGAACGTGTATTAGGTATGGTAGATGGTGCATTGTTAATTGTTGATGCAGCAGAAGGACCTATGCCTCAAACAAGATTTGTTTTGCAAAAGGCTTTAGAATTAGGATTAAGAATCATTGTTGTTACACGTGAACAGTGCATGCTCAGAAACGTGATCAGGGCCTGCTGAGCTGCGT
>CAYLHN010000182.1:268-2874 GCA_964383455.1 uncultured Muribaculaceae bacterium
ACTGATGAGACAGTACTCCTGGGCCTAACTGTCCTTGTTCCAGTGTCTTCTGCATTCCTTTATCTTCTCCCACAGTGTCACCATCCTTCTGCTCAATACCTCAAGAGTAGCTCGCTGAAAGCGATAATATTGCACCTTTAATGGATTGTATTATTGAAAATATTAAATATCCCGAAGGCGACCCTGATGCAAATCTTCAATTTCACGTAACTACGCTTGATTACAACGATTATGTCGGAAGAATTGCAATCGGCAGAATTAAAAACGGACATTTAAAATCTCAAGAAACTTTATCTTTAATTAAAGCTGACGGTTCTATTCAAAGATGCAAAATTACGAAACTATTTGGTTTCCACGATTTAGGTCGTGTTGAAATTGAAGAAGCATTCGCAGGTGATATTGTAGGCATTGCCGGATTTCCTGATGTACAAATAGGTGAAACTATTTCATCTCTTGATAATCCTCAGGCGTTGCCATTAATTCATATTGATGAACCTACTTTACAAATGAATTTTTCTGTAAATGACAGTCCTTATGCAGGCCAAGAGGGTAAATTTGTTAAATCAAGACAATTAAGAAAAAGATTGTATGATGAATTGGAAAAGAATGTAAGTTTAAGAGTTGAAGATACCGAAAATACTGATAAATGGGTTGTTTCAGGACGCGGAGAGCTGCATTTAAGTATTTTAATTGAAACAATGCGTCGTGAGGGTTTTGAATTCCAAGTTTCAAAACCGGAAGTTATTTACAAAACTATTAACGGCGAACAAATGGAACCTTATGAAAATTTATACTTAGATGTTCCTGACGAATGCACAGGTACTTGTATTGAGCGTTTGGCAGGCAGAAAAGCTCAAATGAAGGATATGCAGTCAACAGGTACACGTTCAAAATTAGAATTTGTTATTCCTGCCAGAGGTTTAATCGGATTTAAGGGTGAATTTATCCGTTTGACTCGCGGTGAAGGTATTATGTATCATACATTTAATAAATATGATGTTTTGGCAGGAGATATTCCTAAACAAAGAATGGGTTCATTAATAGCGTGGGAACAAGGTGAAGCTGTTCCGTATGCATTAGACCAATTTGCCGACAGAGGAACATTTTTTATTACTCCAAAAACAAAAGTTTATAAAGGTATGATAGTTGGTGAAGGCAATAGAGCACAAGATGTTGCGGTTAATGTCTGCAAGACCAAAAAACTAACAAATATGCGTACTTCAACCGCTGATGCTATGGTTGTTTTAAAAGCCCCTAAAATTTTATCGTTAGAAGAAGCTTTGGATTATATTGCAGACGACGAATTAGTCGAAATTACACCTGAAAGTATCAGAATGCGTAAGGCTGATTTGACAAGAACAAGATTTAACTAATTATGTTATCAACACTTATAGCATTATTTTTAAGAGTAGTTTCAAATCCGCTTGCAAATGTTTATCAAAAAAAAATTTGTGAAAACAATTCTTCGCTTTTGTGCAATTTTTACACATATTTTATTTTGGGAATTTTATGTATTCCTTTTGCACTAAAAGTTAATTGGGCAATATTGCCTAAAGAATTTTGGTTTTTTGCATTATTTGCAGGTTTTTTGTGTTCTGTCGGTAATGCTTGTTTGGTAAAAGCTTTGCAATTAGGAGAATTATCCGTTCTCGGCCCTATAAATTCTTACAAATGTGTTGTAGGGATGATAGTCGCAATTTTTGTAATTCACGAAATTCCTACATTATTTGGTATTTTTGGGGTTATTTTAATTATTTGGGGAAGCTGGTTTATATTTGATACACAAAAAGAAGGTTTTTCTTTAGCATTGTTTAAAAGGAAAGATATAATATTAAGATTTACGGCTCTTATTTTAATGGGAATTGAGGCTGTATTATTAAAAAAGGTTATTATTCTTTCATCTCCTGTAATTTCATTTATGCTATGGTGCTGGGCAGGAGCATTTTTTGCATTTTTGTTAATACTTTTATTTAAAAAGCCGATTAAATTTATTCAAAAAGCAGATATTAAAAAATATGTTATAGTATGCTCAATGCTTGCAACAATGCAATTGACTACTAATTTTGTGTTTAAACATATGAATGTCGGATATGCTTTGGCATTATTTCAAGTATCAACATGAGTTAATTTGTGGTTCGGATATAAATTTTTCCATGAAACCGATATGAAAAAGAAATTAATCGGAACATTAATAATGCTTATAGGCTCAATAATAGTAATACTTTCATAGAAATGTAACAAATTTTCTTTACATATTGAATAGCATATATGTTTAAGGTATCCTTTTATGCGGATATGATTTGTTAATAATTTTAATGAGGAAGGAATTATGAAGAAGTTATTAATTGCTTTGTTAAGCATTTTGTTTATGCTCAATACATTTTGTATTGGCGGATTATTTTCTCAATCTGCACAAGCAGCTGTACCGACTGTACGCATAGCTTTTGTGTTTGACGGAAAATCTCCTGCTAACGATTATTTTTTGAAAAATTTAAAAACATCAATTACTAAATCGATGCCGGGTAAAAAGGTTGAATATCCTGCTAATTTAGTATTTGTTGGTGATTGGACTGAAAATGGTGTTAAAGCTCAATGTAATAAGGCTT
>CAYLHN010000183.1:0-2865 GCA_964383455.1 uncultured Muribaculaceae bacterium
TGGCTTAACAGTTGAAAGACTTTTCTTATTGTCTTAGTGCCATAGTATCTTAGTGTCTTTAAATAATTAATAAATTTGTTTAATAGGTTGAAATCCTTACTACAAGCGGGTTTTACCCCCCCCGAAATTAAATTTTTGTGCATATTATGCCTCCTTTTTACTTATTACTACTCTATCATTATTTAGGTTTTTTCTAACGTTGTCAATCCTTGTTAGCTATTTATTTTACAATTATTTATATTCTTACTGCCTCAGTGCCTTAGTATCTTAATGCCTCAGATGTTCACTGTTCACACCCTTAGTGCCTTAGTGCCTTAGTATCTTAGTGCCTCAGATGTTCACTGTTCACACCCTTAGTGCCTTACTGCCTTAGTATCCTAGTATCTTTATATTAGAACTAAATATCAGCAGTACAATGAGGGCATTTTGTTGCTTTTATATCAATTGTCGAAAAACATCTCGGACATTCTTTTGTTGTACATTCTTCCGGTTTTTCTTCACATTTTGCTTTAGATAAATTTTGCAATTTATTCATAGCTTTTACTAGTAAAAATACTGCAAATGCAACAATTATAAAACTGATTATTGTATTAATAAACAAACCATAATTAATTGTAACGGCACCTGCTGCCTGAGCAGCCTCTAAAGACGGATATTTGACAATTTCACCCTCAGCATTAGGCAATGATAAATATAAATTTGTAAAATCAACTTTTCCCATCATCCAGCCCAATGGAGGCATAATCACATCTTTAACCATTGAATCAATAACTTTTCCGAACGCAGCACCTATAATAATACCAACTGCCATATCCATTACATTACCGCGCATAGCAAAAGTTTTAAATTCATTTAATCCGTTTTTAAACCAGTCGAACATTGTTATCTCCTTTATCTGTTACCTGACTGAAGCCATTTTAACACAAATAAAAAGAGAATCAAAGATAACTTTAATTCTCTTTCATATATACTTTTTAGACTAAACTTATTCAGCCTCTTTAGCCTTAATCTGTTCTACAAGATTTAATATAGCAGCTCTAACGTTGCTGTCACTTGAGAACCATGAACCATGCTCGGCATTAACTTTCGCCCTTGCAGCGGCAGCCTCAGCTTTCAAACCAAGTTCTTCAGCTCTTTGGTATAATGCTTCAACAATTGCACTTTCTTGTTTTTCCTGCGAATTGCCAAACCATCCTGTATAATGTTCATTTTGGATTGACTCAATAAGAGATTCACCATCCATAGAATCTGCATATAGTTCATCCCATTGTTCAAATATTTCAATTACGTTATCTTTATTTATAGAATTAATAGCTTGTTGAAGTTTTTCGTTCTTTGTACCTGCACCTTTCATTGCATCATACAAGTCTGCGGCTATATCGGCGGCGTTACTTTTAGCTTCTGCTTTTTTAGCCTCTCTTGCTTGCGCAGCATCAGCATCTTGAACTTGTTTAATTTCGGATTTTGAACATTTTACAAACTCTTTTTTATTAGCATCATATTTATAATAATTGCCGTCTTTTTTATAAATTCCGTCAACAGAGGTTTCATCATATCCGCCTTCTCTTGCTAAATCCGCAACAGTAACTTCTTCGCCATCATTTCCTGTACCTACAACGGTTTCACCTGTTGCTGTACCTGTAGTTGATGCACCAGGAGTAGTTGTTACAGAAGGATTTGTAAAAGATGATGCTCTAAAATCAAATTTTGAAAAATCGAAATTAAATGAAACTGCATTCATAAAACTCATCAAGTTGTTCCATAAAGCATTTTGAGAGAAAAATCCACCTAATCCAAATGGAATATTTGCGCCCTGATTAATTGTGTTTTGTAAATTATAAGCAGCTCCGGCCATTCTCGAAGGATCAATATCATAACCTGTATTAACCCAAACTCCGTTTAAGTCATTTTGCTGATTATTACCCGGAGTTCTGCCATTACCGCTTATTGCATTTGACAATTCGTCCCCGGCACCATTACCTGCACGAGCGCGACGAGTACCGCCACCCGGATTACCTGATTGGTCAAGTATCGAATTATCATCAGGAGATACAGCACCTGCATTACCATTACCGTCCGCACCTGCTCGGCTGCCTGCACCTGCACCGGTATTTCCGTTACCGGCAGTGCCTGTACGACGACCGCCTTCAGTACTTGCATTACCGTTACCACCGGCTTGGTCATATATCGAATTGCCATCTGAGACTACAGTACCGCTATTACCATTACCGACAACGGTACCTGTTGTACCTGTTGTACCCGTTGTACCAGTTGAGGCTGTACCCGCATTTGATGACCCATCAAAAACACTTCCGTCAGGCTTATACACCTGCACCTGACCATTTACTGTAATCCTGAAATTACCGGAACTATCCTTTTCAATTTGGGTAGCGCCTTTTGGCAACCTGCCGGTAAATCCTAAGTCTCTTGCTAAACTAGACAACGATACATTCATTTTTTTAACCTTTTATAATGCCCTTATACTTTCCTTATATACATAATTTATATTATACACAATTTTACTATTTTGTGAACTACACTTCAGCTTCTTTTGCTTTAATTTGTTCAACTAAATTTAAGATAGCAGCTCTTACATTACTATCACTTGAACGCCAAGAACCGTGTTCAGCCTTAACTTTTGCTCTTGCAGCCGCTGCCTCAGCTTTTAGACCGATTGATTCTGCTCTTTGATACAATGCTTCAACAATAGCTTCTTCTTGTTTTTCTTGAGTATTACCGAACCAACCTTCATAGTGTTCATTTTGAATTGATTCAATTAGAGATTCACCATCCATAGAATCTGCATATAATTCATCCCATTGTTCAAATATTTCAATTACGTTATCTTTATTTATAGAATTAATA
>CAYLHN010000184.1:0-2862 GCA_964383455.1 uncultured Muribaculaceae bacterium
AAATCAGACGTGTAACAAAGGTTGTAAAAGGTGGTAAAAAATTAAGCTTCCGTGCAGTTGTTATCGTTGGAAATCAAAAAGGACAAGTTGGTGTTGGTTGTGCAAAAGCTGCTGAAGTTATTATTGCTATCCAAAAAGCTATTGCCGACGGACGTAAAAACTTAATCAATGTTCCTATTTTCAAAACAACTATTCCTCACCCAATTACAGGACAATCAGGTGCCGGTGCTGTTATGTTAAGACCTGCTGCTCAAGGTACAGGTATTATTGCAGGTGGCGCAGTTCGTTCAGTTTTAGAATTAGCAGGTATTGAAAATATCTTGTCTAAATCATTAGGTTCAAAATCACCACTTAACGCAGCTAACGCAACATTAGACGCTTTACAAAAATTGGCTCCGTTTGCTGATGTAGCTAAAAAACGCGGTCTTTCAGTTGCTGAATTATTAAATTAGTCATTAGACTAATTTCGTTAGTACAAAAATTATTATAAAAAGGATTATAAAAATGGCAAAAACACAAACACAAAAAGTAAAAATTAAATTAGTTGGCAGCATAATCGGTGCATCTCCTGCACAAAAGAAAGTTGTTGCAGCATTAGGTTTAAAAAAATTAAACCAAGTTGTTGAACACATGCCAAGTGCAACAATTATGGGTATGGTTAACAAAGTTTCTCATCTTGTAAAAGTTGTAGAAGAATAATTGAAATTTAGAAAGAAGGAAAATAATTATGATTACATTAGAAGATTTAAAACCTGCAGAAGGTGCAACAAAAAAATCTAAAAGATTTGGCAGAGGACGCGCTTCAGGTCACGGTAAAACATCTTGCCGCGGTGCAAACGGTGAAGGACAACGTGCAGGAAGAAGCTCTAAAAGAGGTTTCGAAGGCGGACAAATGCCATCTTACAGACAAATGCCTAAATTAAAAGGTTTCAAAATTATTAATCAAATTAAATATGCTGAGATTAATGTTAATGCTATTGAAAGATTATCTTTAACTGAAATTTCATTAGAAACATTAAAAGAAGCTAAAAAAGCTCATCCGTCAACTCAAGGTTTAAGAGTTATGGGTAATGGAGAAATTAAAAAAGCTGTTAACGTAAAAGCTAACTATGTTACTCCATCAGCAAAAGAAAAAATTGAAGCTGCAGGCGGAAAGGTTGAATTAGTATAATGCAACAAGGTAAAATGAAAATGCCTACATCCGCAGACTTGATGTCAATGTGGAATGCTTCAGGATTAAAAGGTAAAATTATTTTTACTATCTTGATGATTGCGGCATTTCGCTTTGGCGTTCAGTTACCCGTGTATGGTATTAATAATGCAATTTTTTCTAATATTGCAAGCGGAAACAATCTAATTGGATTTTTAGATTTGTTTTCAGGTGGTGCATTGGGTAAAGTTTCGATTTTTGCTTTGGGGATTGGCCCTTTTATTACGGCATCAATTATCATTCAATTGATGGCTGTTGTAATTCCTTCGCTTGAAAAATTACAAAAAGAGGAAGGTGAAGCTGGCAGAAGAAAATTATCTCAATACACAAGAATATTCACTGTAATATTAGCAGCTTTTCAAGCAGCTGTGTTTATGGTTTACATGGGTCACTTACCTGGTGCAATTGTGTCAGGTGTGAATCCTTTAATGTTCTGTATTAGTTCTATTGCAGTTTTAACTGCAGGTTCAGTTCTTGTAATGTGGATTTCAGAATTAATCACAGAAAAAGGAATTGGTAACGGTGGTTCATTAATTATCTTTGTAGGTATTATTTCGGGTATTCCTATTTATACCTCAAGAACGGCACAAATGGTGTCAAGAGACCCATCGTTAACTCTTGGATTAATTATGTTACTTCTGATTTTCTTTGTAACAATGGTTGTAATTGTTGTTATGCATGAAGCCGTAAGAAAAGTAACAATCATTAATCCAAAACGCCAAGTAGGTAACAAAGTTTACGGTGGAGTTAATACTTACATTCCGTTTAAACTTAATCCGGGCGGTGTAATGCCAATAATCTTTGCAATCGCAATTTTGTTATTCCCGACAACGGCATTAAGTCTTTTGGGACAGGCAAATCTGCCATTCGGAAAACATGCAATTATGAAGGTCGCACAATTCTTAAGTCCGGATGGAATTCCATATTATATAATATATTTCTTATTAATTTTTGCTTTAACTTTCTTTTATGCTTCTATTATGCCTAATATGCAGCCAAAAGATATAGCAACAAATTTGAAGAAATACGGTTCATCTATTCCTGGTATAAAACCTGGAAAACCTACAGCAGACGCACTTGATAAAATTTTAAGCAAAACTACATTTATCGGTGCAATTGCTCTTGGTATTATTGCATTGGTTCCGTCATTCGCATCTTATGCAACGAATATAAAAACTTTCCAAGGTATTGGAGCAACTTCATTAATCATCATGGTTGGTGTTGCGCTTGATTTAATAAATCAAGTACGCTCTCATCTTTTGGCAAGAAATTACGAATCTTTCCTTAAACAGTAAGATTTTTAATTTATACAAGCAAAAAGAGTGTCTAAAAAGTGAACTGAAACCATAAAACCGACTTTTTTTCTTTGTCTAGTTTTTAGGGTTCAGTTCACACAAAAGGCACTCTTTTTTATTGTTAAATTTTATTGTTTATGCTAAAATTTGATTATCGAA
This sequence comes from uncultured Muribaculaceae bacterium, assembly GCA_964383455.1. GTDB lineage: Bacteria > Cyanobacteriota > Vampirovibrionia > Gastranaerophilales > Gastranaerophilaceae > UBA6984. The sequence continues at coordinate 2,665 of CAYLHN010000184.1, forward strand.
GGAGATATTATGAATAATTTAGAAAAATCAAAAGTTTTAAGTTATGTACCTACAGTAATTGAAGCATCATCCCGCGGTGAACGTTCATTTGATATTTTTTCACGATTATTAAGAGAACGTATAGTTTTTCTCGGAGATGAAATTGATGATGAATTAGCAAATTCAGTTGTAGCACAGCTTCTATTACTTGACAGTGAA
>CAYLHN010000185.1:0-2859 GCA_964383455.1 uncultured Muribaculaceae bacterium
ATGATTATGATATAGTTCATATTAAATTAAAACAAACCAAGATAAAATATATTGATAAAAAATAGAAAGCTATAACAGTGCTCAGAAATAATAATATATATACAAAATTGATTCGTAACAAGTTTTATATAATCCTAATCTGAAAGATGAATTGCTTTAAGAAAGTTCCACAAATGTTATAAATAAACAAAACTTTAGTGATTTATTCCTTCTTAAATACCAAAGTATAAAACAAGAAACAAATCGTAGTTTTAAAAGAAAATATCAATTAAATATCAAAAAAGTTCACTTGTTTGACTGGTTTTAGGCAGAAGTTCGGACTTTCGGATTGAATTTAGATTTTCTTAAAATGAATCCTAGTTTCATATCTTATTTTGTTGAATTTATTAACGGTGTGCTTGATGGGATAATTATGAAACTTTATAAATAAATTACAATAGATAGCTTTTTTATATAAAGAAAATGGCGTGATATTAATCACGCCTGAACACACACATACTTTTTATAAAAAGAGATAGAGAGAAAAATCTATTTTATTATTCTTCAACTGTTTCAGCATGAAATCTTTCAAAATTTTCTTGAGCTTTTACCAACTTCATGTCTGCTTCTTGAAGTAAAGTTCTAGCTAAATTTGCTTTTTGAGTAGCAACTTCTAAATTTGATTTTTTAATATTTACGTTATTTTGCAATTTTGACATTCTTGCAGTCATTTGAGTTTTAACTTCTGCTCTTGCATTATCATATTCAAGTTGAGCTTTGTCCAATTCTGCTTGTGCCGTATTTAATTTTTGTTCAGCAACTTGTTGTGCCATTTCTTTTCTTTGCAAATTTTCTGTAGCTTTTGCATGATAATCTTGAGCTTTAGAATATCTTTGCTCAGCTTTTTCATAAGGAGTCAAAGGTCTTTCTTGTTGGATATCTTGACTTTGTTGTGTATTTTGAATTGGATTAGTAGTTGTATTATTATTTTCTACTTCATTTGCCTCAACATCAACATATTGATTATTTTGATTATTCTCTTGAGCTGGGTTTACTTGTTGAGCTTGTTGAGCTTGCATAGTTTGCATAGCTTGCATTTGTGTGTATTTGCCGTATGCAGACAAATCTTTTTTAATTTCGTTACCTATTTTTGTTTTAAAATCTTCACCCTTATTGGAGAATAAGAATGCTCCTGTAGCTAACAAGAGCAACTCGGGTGCAAAGCCAAAACAAAAACTTGCTAAAGCTAATATAGAAGCACCTTTAAATGCATCAGCAGCTAAATTATCATCATTACGAACAAAACTATCTTGTTCTGGTTGATTTTCTAATTGAATTTGTGATGTAACTTGATTATCATTATTAACTCCAGATGTTTGAACCTCTTGGTTTTCAGAAGTTTCATTAGTTTTAAACATATCTTTATTGCATAAAGCTAATCTTTGAAAATTTGGTAACATTGATGAAGTTAGTAAATTCATATTATATCCTCTTTATTATATCCTTGCTTATATAAAGTTGTTGAAATACATGAAATTGCTTACTTTTTAAGAAAATGTAAACAAATATTAATTATATTATTTTGTAAAATTCATCACTTAATGCCTTCTACTAGTATTAATTTCTTATTTTCTTACTTTTTTATTAATATCTTTTATATAAAATAGTATTAATGCAAGTATAGTAATAATTAATGAAATAATTTTTGCTTTAAATAAATCTATATTAAATCCTATTTTAGCATTTAATATGTATGTAAATGAAACTAATGTCATAAATAATGCAGGTATCAAGGATATTAAATAATTTTTATTTTTCTTTTTCAAATATACACTAACTGTCCAAAGAGAAATTGCTGCTAATGTTTGATTTGCCCAGCCGAAATATAACCATAAAGAAGTAATATCAGAAAATGCAAATAATATTCCACAAGATAACACAATACTACTTAATATTAATCTTTTAATAATATCTTTTTGATTGATATGTAATCCGTCAGAAATAGTTAATCTTGCCGAACGAAAAGCTGTATCTCCTGATGTTATAGATAAAACAACTACTGCAAGTACAGTCAATGTACTTCCAATATTTCCTAAAAAATGTTTTGAAATTTCAGCAACTACACCACCTTGACCTAAATTTGTAACTGCTTCGTAATAAAGAGCTTGATTTTGATAAAATGCAATACCTAATGTTGCCCAAACTAATGCAATAAAACCTTCTAATATCATTGCTCCATAAAATATTAATCTTCCATCACTTTCCTTTGGTATACATCTTGCCATTATTGGCGATTGTGTTGCATGAAAACCACTTAATGCTCCACAAGCAATCGTTATAAACATAAGTGGAAATATAGGCGTATTTTTAGGATGTAAATTTGTAAATGATTGAATATAAAACCATTCTCTATCTAGCCTGAAAAGACTACATAATAATGCTATCGTAACCACAATAAGTAAAAATGCAAAAAATGGATAAAATTTTCCTATAATTTTATCTACTGGTAATAATGTTGTTAAAAAATAATATCCAAAAATAATGACACACCAAAATATAACGTTTGTATTAAAAATATTTGCAAGCATTTTGGCAGGGTTAAGTGCAAAAACAGAACCAACTAGTATTAAAATTAAAGTTAAAAATAAAGAAAAAACTATGCTAAAATGTTTACTTAAAACTTTTTTTACCATATAATCCATTGTTTTTCCTTTAAAGCGTACCGAAAACATTCCTGTTAAATAATCGTGTACACCTCCTGCAAAAATTGAACCAAAAACAATCCATAAAAGAGCAACCGGTCCATATACAGCACCAAGTATTGCACCAAAAACAGGCCCTAAACCTGCGATATTTAGAAATTGAATTAAAAATATTTTC
>CAYLHN010000186.1:0-2823 GCA_964383455.1 uncultured Muribaculaceae bacterium
CTACTCGATCGAGAAAGAGAAGACTCGTCATCCACTCCATTTAAATCAAGAGACTTTTTAGAGGCTATTTTTGTTATATTTATGATACAATAATCATACGAGGTATCTATGGTTTTAGAAAATAAACTTGGATTAACAAATTCTGCTGATTTGGCAAGAGAAGAGGAACGTATCAGCAAAATAAAAGCTGTAAAAATGTTTGAAACAGGATTTTTGGATGAACTTGAAGCCGGAAGATTCGAAACATTATCTAAAATTCATAAATATTTATTTGAAGATATTTATCCATTTGCAGGTGAAATTCGTGCCGAAAACATTGCAAAAGGTAATTTTCGTTTCGCCCCTGTTATGTATTTAAAGGTATCATTAGAACATATCGATTTCATGCCGCAATCAAATTTTGATGAGATTATCGAAAAATATGTAGAAATGAATGTTGCACATCCGTTTAGAGAAGGAAACGGTAGGAGTACAAGGATTTGGCTTGATTTAATTTTAAAAAAAGAAATTGGCAAAGTTGTTGATTGGAGCAAGGTTGATAAAGAAGATTATTTGCTTGCAATGGAAAGAAGCCCTGTTAAATCAGTTGAAATAAAAGAACTTTTAAGAAATGCCTTAACTTCTGATGTAAGTGATAGAGATGTTTATATGAAGGGAATTGATGCAAGTTACCACTATGAAGGTTATCATTTATTTAAATCTCAAGATTTACAATGATTTTTGATTGTATAAAGTGGAGATATAATATATTATCTATTTCATAGTTTTGTGGCTTTTGAATGTTTGGTTTACTGCTATCGCATCTTTTAGGTTTATAATATAATTTAAATATGAATATATTAGATTTTATTAAAAATTTAATTGTTGGATTTTGGCGAAACGGTTTTGTTTCTCTTTGTAAAACAGTGATTGAACAGTGGCTAATATCTCTTTTGGTTATTGTTTTAATAACATTTCTTTGTTCTGATTCGGAAACTGCTGTTTATGCGTGGGTTTTAATTGGTATTTTTGCAATTTATTGCGCAATCAAAGCAATTATAGAAATTTTTATTGAAACAAATAATTATGTAAAATCTAAAAATATTGAGGATAAAACTTTAATTATACAAAAAATTGGCGGAAAAATATTTGATTTTCTTCTATGCGCAATAGGTATTTTTCAGGCTTTAAAAACATTGAGCCATATTTCAAAAATTACAAAATCGGCCTCTTCTGCTATTAACGTTGTTGATGATGTTGCAAGTGCCATTTCAAAATTTCTTGCTGATTTAAAAAGATAATCTTGTATAAGTATTTTTATAGGCTCTTTTTAGTACATCCTTGCAGAATTATTGCAGGAAAAGTTGTTTTTCTAATTGTTTACAACAATCTTCGAACAGATCCATGTCTAAATTAGAACCGCTGCATCCACGTTGATTTTGCTTTCCATTTTGTATGGTATAGTTTAGTTCACACGAACCATTTTCATATTGTAATTTTTTAGAATAAATTTTTGAACATTTTCCTTCTTCATACATTTGTTTTAGATTGTTATGTTGTTCCGAACAATGTTTATAAGCAGAATTAAGAAATGGTATATGTTTAATTATTTCACATTCATTAAAATCATCAGGTTTATATACATCACTAACTTTTGTTATACCTTGAGTGTAATTACATTCATATGCAGGTAAATTATTTGAATACTGGGTATATTTATCCATAAGATAATCCCAGGCAAATAAAGATGAAATAATAGCTATTACAATCAAAACTTTTTCAAAGTCTTTATTCATAATTAAATGTCTAGTCCCTTATATTGTGTATTATAACCATTATTTTCTTTTGGTCTTAAATCATTAGGATACATTGTATCAGAATAAACATCTGCTTGTAATTTTTTGACCATATTATATACTTTTTGATAATCAGGAATATCACAAATCGTTATTCCTCTAAATAAAGAATGACTTTCTCTGGTATTATAACCATCATGATTTGATGTTAGTATAACATCTCCAACTCCTAAAATTTGGTCAACAATACCTCTATGAATATTTACATGAGACAATTCTGCAAAAGGTTTATGCTCAATATTTTGTGTAAACAACCCTCCTGAGCAATAAACACCTTTATCTGTTATAAGAAATTCAGTGTTTTTATATTTGATAAATGAGAAAATAATTCCTGCCAGATATATCCATACAGGCATTAAATGTAAAGCAAAGAAACCAAGCAAAGGTATAATCGCCAAATTTGCAAAATCTTTTGGCATCTGACCAATTCCTGATATAAAAGATGTTATAAACATTGAATCAATTAAACCCCATACAATTGCAAAAGGCAGCATTGGATTAAAAATAGATTCCATTAAAAAACATTTAAAGTCAGGTTTGCTATTCCAAAAAACATTTTCATTTTTGTCAACCATACCTAATAATATCGAATTTTTTAACAATGTAATTCTCCTATTTACTAACTAATTATACAGAAATCTAAATATTTTTATAATATAAAAATATTTGATTTTCAATAGAAATAAATATTTTGCCTGATTCAACGGTAAAAGAACGAAATAACAAAATACAAGGCAAATAATTATCAGTTGTATTGTGCAATTGCACAGTTTGAGATAAGGCGCTAAGATGCTATGGCAGTAAGGGTGTGAGCAGTGAACAACTGAGGCACTAAGATACTAGGGCAGTAAGGCAGTAAGGGTGTGAACAGTGAACGGTGGTGAGTGAGCAGAGATAAGATACTAAGATACTAAGATACTAAGGCAGTAAGGCACTAAGAATATAAATAAATGTAAAATAAGTAATAAACAAGGATTGACAAAATCTG
>CAYLHN010000187.1:0-2803 GCA_964383455.1 uncultured Muribaculaceae bacterium
AAAGATATTATCAAATCGCTAAATGTTGCCGTGATGAAGATTTGCGAGCTGACAGACAACCTGAATTTACCCAAATTGATATAGAAATGTCATTTGTTGAGCAACAAAATATTATTGAACTTGTTGAAGGTTTAATCGTTGAAGGATTTAAGGCTGCAGGTGTTGAAGTTAAACCTCCGTTTATTCAAATGCCTTGGCAGGAAGCAATGGACAGATTTGGTTCTGATAAACCTGATACTCGTTTTGGTTTAGAATTGTTTGATATTGGTGATATTATTCTTCAATCAGAATTTGAAATCGTTAAGAAAACTCTTGAAAACGGTGGTATTGTTCGTGGTATAAGAATCCCCGGCGGTGCTAAATATTCAAGAAAAGAAATTGATGATATTACAAAATTAGCAGTTTCATTTGGTGCAAAAGCACTTGCTAATATTATTTATAACGAAGACGGAACTGCAAAATCACCTGTTCTTAAGTTTGTTACTGAAGAACAAGCACAACAAATTAAAGAAAGAGCTCAGGCTCAAGACGGTGATATAATTTTCTTTGTCGCAGACAGACCAAAAACTGTTTACGATATTATGGGAAGATTAAGACTTCACTTCGGTAAATCATTAAACTTAATTGATGAATCAAAACACGCTTTACTTTGGGTTGTAGACTTCCCAATGTTTGAATGGAGTGACGAAGAACAACGCTTTATGGCAATGCACCACCCATTCACATCACCTTGCTTGGAAGATTTAGACAAATTAGACAGCGGTGATTTGGGTAATGTTAAATCAATAGCTTACGATATTGTATATAACGGTACAGAATTAGGTGGCGGCTCTGTAAGAATTCACTCACCTGAAGTTCAAAAGAAGATATTTAAAGCTTTAGGTTTAACAGAAGAAGAAGCACAAGAAAAATTCGGATTTATGGTTAACGCTTTACAATACGGTACACCACCTCATGCAGGTTTGGCTATCGGCTTAGACAGAATGATTGCATTACTTGCAAGAACGGATTCTATTCGTGACGTAATTGCCTTCCCTAAAAACTCTGCAGCAAAAGACTTGATGAGTGATGCTCCGGCTGAAGCTGACTTTAAACAATTAAGAGAATTGTATTTAAAGAGCACCTACAATCCTGCTCAACATAAATAATTTGCTTGATAAAGATACAAAATACGGACTTTAAATAAGTCCGTATTTTGTAATATAAGTTTAAATTTTAAATTTTTACTAATGGCAAGATGTGTTTGTCACACCGTCTAATACAATATCTGAATCGTTACATTTGCCTGTACTATCTGCTTTTAAATAATCTGCATTATCATTTTCAATAATCCATTTAGCAGCTGCAGCTCCCCACCTTGTAGGTCCACTGCCAGGTCCACCTGTCTCTGGTTCTATCATTCCTGATGAATACAAAAAATAAAATAAATCTTTTCCGTGTTGCAGAGGTCCTTTGTTAGGTCCATCTATATCTACAATTATATCATATTCTGTAAAACCAATTGACATGTCATCTGCAGTAATAACCTTATAATAATCTAAATTTGTATCATAGTTTCTATCTACTATTGTGTCATTATCTTTTAAAAATATTGCATTGTTGTTTGTAAAACAACCTGAATCAAATCCACAGTCTTTTGATATTTTCATAAACTCAATTATGCGCTTTGCTAAACGTTCATTCTTTTGAGCATAACTTATACTATCATCAAAATCATTAAACCAAGTATCATAATCACCATATATTGCTTGTGCTCTGTCAAAAGCCTCAGTTAATGCAGAATAAATTTTTTTAACTTTAGTAACCCTTTCTTTATCGCCTGTTGCGTGGTTTAAATTTGGCAAAGTCAACGCTGCAACAACACCAATTATGCCGATAACGATTAGAGTTTCGGCTAAAGTAAAGGCACTAAGGCACTGAGGCACTAGGGCACTAAGTTTTTTTGTGAGTCGTGAGTGGTGAGTTGTGAATAGACCGTCATTGCGAGTGAAACGAAGCAATCCATTACAAAATGTTCTAAGGCACTGAGGCACTAAGACACTAAGTTTTTCTGTGAATAGTGAATTGTGAGTCGTGAATAGACTAGACATGTCATTCTGAACTTTACAAAGCGAACCAAAATTTTTGTCATTCTGAACTCGTTTCAGAATCTTAAAAAATTTTGAACGGTGAACGGTGAACTGACTTTCATTGTGAATTGTGATTAAATTTTTCATAAAATTATCCTTTCTATATAAACACTATAGTATTTTTAAAAAACATTATAGGGTCTAGAATAAAATATGTCAATACTATACTATAGTGTTTATGAGAAGCAGTACAACTGAAATTAATAAAAAAGTTTGCCTAAAAATCAAATTAGAACGGATAAAACGGGGTTGGTCACAAGAGCAGTTAGCAGAATATGCAAAGTTAAGTGTAAATACCATAGGCAGAATAGAACGTTCGCAAATATCACCTACTATTGATACAATTGTAAAAATAGCAGATTCTTTCGGTTTAGATTTTAATGTTCTTATAAATTTATCAAATATGTAATTTTCATTTTTAAAATAATTGCAAAAAAAAGCCTCCCGATTGGGAGGTGTAAACTTTCGTTTAAATAATTGAGAGAGAGAGTATTAAATAAAAACCTTATTCCTTAACCTAAGTTTATTAAAATCTTTTTTATATAATCTTTTTGAAAATACCTTTCTTGATTATGTAATTTTGTTTTAGTTTAACTTACTTCACTAGTATCATATTTCATTAGTTAATTTTTACTATTCTATGAAGTTAGAACACATGAAATATGCTCCGTGGA
>CAYLHN010000188.1:0-1739 GCA_964383455.1 uncultured Muribaculaceae bacterium
TTTTCTTCTCTACTCATTAGTTCCTCCTTTTATTAGTTTGTCCATCTTGTTTAAAAACCTTTTATTTTTAATGTTGTCATACTCAATAATTGTGTCCTCTTGCGTTTCAACCCACGCCAAAAAATCGGTGTCCAATACCCTAATTTGTCCACCTATTCTTTTTGTTTTGCAAAATTGTTTGTTGGTTATCATTCTTCGGATAGTTACTACGGAAACCTGCAAAAACTTGCTACAATCTTTTAAAGTAAATAACCTCATTAGTTTCTCCTTTTCAAAATATGTTTTATGTGCTACAATATAAAAGCAGAGCAAGTGTTAGTTGCTCTGCTCATTAAGAGATATAGTAGTAAAGAGAAAAGGGTGATGAAGCCCATTAGAACTTTAACCATACCTCGTTTTTGTTGTGGTGCTTTTAAATTTGTTTTCATCATTTTTTCTCTTTCGTTAAATTTAATTTAAGGTTAAACTAAACTCATTACGAGTTGATTATAAGTTATTTTAAACTAAAAGTCAAGTATTTTTTTTATCGTGGACAAATTGGTATAGAAATTGTTGTAAAGGAGGCTTTTATGAACGAAGAAAAAATTGAACTTTTAAAAAGCATAAACAACGGTAAGGTCGCAGGTGCAAAAAGAATTTTGGCTAAAAAGTTAAAAGTATCCGACACGACAGTTGGCACTTTGTTCAACGGTAAAGAAGAGCCTTCTTTTGAAATGTTGGCAAAACTTTCTAAAATATTTAATAAACCTGAAAAAGAGTTACAAAAAATTTTTGAAATAAAAAACAGTAACATAAGTAACAGTAACTTTAATATTAATTTACAAAAAGAGCTTGAATTAAAAGACAAAGAGATTTATCTTCTTAAAAAAGAAATAGAACTAAAAAATAAAGAAATTGAATTATTAAAAAAATGAAATTGGCAATAAATGATAACCAATTAGAGTTAGTGCAAGATAAACCGTTAACGTTGACGGAACGGGAACTGTTTGTTAATGCGTTAATAAATATTGACTATATAGACGCTATTAGGTTTCATTGTTTGTACAACCCACAGAACTTATTGTTTTCCACGCAAACATTAAGCTATGATAACGACACAACAGTATATACCAATAACCAAGAACAAACATACCAAAAATTTGAAAACATATCTAAAATTGTCGTTGCTAACATAATAATTAAAAGTTACGATATTGTCTTGGACAATATTTACAAATGTTATATACCATCATCTTTTTTTGCGCACGAGTTCGACAAATTGGATCTACAACAAAAATCGTCTGCTTTGTTTTTTGCTAACGGTATAATTTATACCACAGCAATATTAAAACTTTTTGAACAAACAATAGAAAAACGAAATAAAAGGACAGAATATAAAGCTACAATAAAAAAGGTGCTACAAATATTTTGCGATGAACATAGCTCTAATTGGCAAAGCGTTGCCGATGAGTTTGTGCAGGAAGAATTTGTGTTGCCGATAAAAAAGCATTTATACTTTTTATTAAATTTTTATCAAAGGTAATTATGCCACACATCTGTAAACGAAACAAAATTTATTATGTGTTTTGGTATGAAAATAAAAAACATCACTGTAAAGCTATATCGCCATCTTACAAAGAAGCCGAACAGTGGTCGGCTAACCTTACTTTAAGGTTATACGCAAGAAAAAATGGTATGCCTGTTAGGTTTTTCCCTTTTAAAGATTTTGTGCAAGAATATATTAAAGAATATACTAACTT
>CAYLHN010000188.1:1749-2759 GCA_964383455.1 uncultured Muribaculaceae bacterium
CGCACACAAAAAAAAGATTTGTCTATTTTAAACAATTTGTTTAGGTTATTCCCTAACATTGAATATACGACCGATTTTAATGAGTTATTACTAAAACAATATATTTCATTAAGATTAAAAGAAAATAAAGCTAAAGCAACTATTAATAGAGAATTGGGTTTATTAAAGAATATGCAAAAAGTTGCTTTTGAAAAAGGGTATCTTGAAACTAATATCTCTAATAAAACTAAAACTTTAAAAATAAATACTAATATTCCAAAATATTTACCTACAGACGAAGAAATAGAAAACATATTTAGCAAACTTACAGAGCCGATTAAGACTGTATTTATATTAGGTCTTACTTGTGGCGTGCGTAGAGGTGAAGCGTGCCATATAGAGTTAGACGATATTGATTTTTATAATAACATTATACATATTAAACCAAAACCACACTTAAATTGGTATCCTAAAAACAATACTTCTATACGTGATGTACCTATACACCCACAATGTAAAGAATATTTAGTGCATAGAGTTCAAATAGCTCAAAAACTAAAAAGCAACTTATTGTGTTGTTACGAAGATGATGGCAGACCGTTAAATGAAGATGTTGTATCTTCTATGATAACCAAAATAAGAAAAAAGTATAAAATAAATAAAAAGCTTACATTACATACATTAAGAAGAAAATTTATAACTATTACTGCAAATCAGGGTGTTCCTATGATACAGGTTAAAAATATAGTAGGTCATTCCACTATCAAAACAACCGAAAGTATATATTACCAATCTGTAAACGAAAAAAATGTTGAAGCCATATCTACCGTAAATATGCCACTAAAAATAGATAAATAATTTGAGATTATTTTGATAACGAGTTGGGCTAAAATTGATTATTTTTGATTATTTTTGATAAAGATATGCAAATACCCTTTACCGATAAAAAAACCCACCTAAAAACGTGTTTTAGATGGGTTTGTTAATTTATATAGCCAAAGCGGGCAATGAGTTCTAAACCCTGACGACAT
>CAYLHN010000189.1:0-2697 GCA_964383455.1 uncultured Muribaculaceae bacterium
GTATTTGTTGGTGATTGGACTGAAAATGGTGTTAAAGCTCAATGTAATAAGGCTTTAAACTCAAATGCAACAACAATTGTAGCTTTGGGTTATATTACATCAAAATATTTTTCGAATGTGAAAAGTAAAAGTAAAATGATTGTAACTATTGACCAATACGGCTTGAGAGATTTTGGTTCAGGATTTTTCTCACAAGTTGATCAATTTGCTCAAAAATTGGAATCATTTCACCGTATAACTAATTTCAATAAAGTTGCTATTTTAATGAATGATAGTTACTATGTAATGGAAAAAGACTGGAATTCATTTATTAAAAATAAATTAAAAGATAAATCAATTAATTTTGTAGTTGTTCCGGTTGGCGGCGATGTAACTGCTGCTATGGCAAAAATCCCATCTGATGTAGATGCTGCATTTGTTTTGCCGCAATTTAAATTAAGTGTGCCACAGTTGGAAGAATTATTTAATGCTTTATCAGACAGAAAAATAATGTCTTTCTCTGTATTGGGTGAAAGTGATGTAAAACTTGGATGTATGATTGGTTCAGGTGCTTTGGATTTAGACAGAAAACTTTTTGAAGCTACATCTTTTAATATCAAAAGTGTTTTAGACGGTAAAAAAGTTCCTACGGAAAAAGTTATGTTTATGGAAGATGCAATTATTCATGTAAACTTGGATACTTGTGAAAAAGTTGGCTTTCAACCTCAACTAAGACTTTTAAATGCAGCTAAAACATATTCCAAAAAACCTGTTCCTACATACAATTTATCTGCAGTATTTAACAAATTAGATGAACAAAACTTAGATATTGAACAAAAATCTCATTTGGTTAAAGCAGCAAGAAGAGCTTCTTTAGCTGCTAATTTGAGATATTTACCAACTGTTAGCGTAAATTTGGGCTATCAAATGTATGATAGTACATACGCTTCAACTGCAGCATTATTAATTCCTGAAAAAACAGGTGTTTTCGGTCTTGGTATTGATCAGGTAATATATTCACCTGCTTTGGTAACAAACATTTTAATTAAACATAAAAAAATTAAATTTGAAAAAGCAGAATATAAAATGACTGAACAAAACATGGGTATTGATTTGGCAAATTTGTACATTGATACTCTTATGTTGAAAAATAGAATTGGTGTTCAACAAGAATATGTTCAAGAAGCTCGTGAAAACCTAGGTATCGCAAGAGTTAGAGCAAAAATGGGTTATTGCGGTAACGAAGAAGTTATGCGCTGGGCAAGCCAATTGAGTATTTCCGAACAAAAATTACTTGATATGACTGCTGATTATAAGAACGTTAAAATTGCAATAAGCAAATTTTTAAATGAAATGAGTTCACCTCAGAGTTTCAACTTTGATTTGGCTCCTTTAACTGCTAAAGATCCTGCATTTTATACTTCTGAATTAAACGTTATTGATTATGTAAGAACACCTCAAGCTTTGGAAGCATTTACAAAAATGCTTGTTGATGAAGCATATGAAGTTTCACCTGAGCTTGAAAAACTTAAATGGGCAGTTAAAATGAAGAAAAATGAACGTTCAATGTATATTCAAAAATTCATTTTGCCTGATGCAAAAATTTCTTACCAATATCAAACTTTAATGGGTAGAGAATATGGTAAAAACGGTTCTTTATTACCTGATGCAATTTCAGCTTATGGACCTTTGGCACAAGCATTACATGATGGTTTAACATATGATGCATTACATTCAAGTTCTTCTTATTCAAGATTTGGTATATACGCTCAATGGAAACCATTTGAAGGCGGTTCAAAATTCGCTGAAATTGGACGTATTAATGAAGAAATCAAAGAATTAAATGCTCACGAATTAAGTGTTAAGTTATCTTTGCAGCAAAAAGTTAGAAGTGTTATAAATAAAGCTATTGCAGCATATTTCAGTATTGAAAAAGATTACAAAGCAACATTCGCAGCAAAAGAAAACTACCAAAAAGTTAAAGCTGATTACCTTGCAAATAAAGCTCCTATAACACAAGTTTTAGACGCTCAATCAACTTACTTTAATTCAAAATTAAAAGCTGCTAACTCTCAAAACGAATTCTTTAAGCAATTAGTTTGGGTACAAAGAGCTTTGTGTTCAGTTAACTGGACAAAAGCTGATCCAAATGCAAAAGCTTGGATTGAAAAAGTTAAAACAGACTTAGTGGCAATGCCTGATTTTGTTTTATAAAAGTATTGCAAAAAAATTTTTTGTGATATAATAACACTGAAATTAAGAAATTTTACATAATCCAGGGTAAGAAATTACCCTGTCTCCTTTTTTATGGGCTATTGAATATTTTTATTTTTTTTGTAGAATATTATTAAGCCGTACTCCACGGGGACGTAGCGAATCTCTCGACTCGAACGCTTAGCGAGGTGCAGAGCCTGCCGTGAGGGTTGTGTGAGTGGCAATAAAACAGTTAATATCGTTGACGGGCTGAATTATGATGGCGTAATCTACCGAACCATGTCAGGGTGGAAACACAGCAGCATTAAGGTAATCTTTGCGGGTGTTATAACTTTGGTCAAGAGATGTTAATTGCAGAGTTGACATTTATTCAATTCGATAGGTAGTGGTACGGTTTAAATAGAGGCGGGGTTGGGTTTGAAAACCCCCGCGATTTTTATTTTATTTTAAAATTTTTTGCGGCGCGGATTAAAAAAAAATTTTTTTAAAAAGTTTTAAACAAAT
>CAYLHN010000190.1:0-2626 GCA_964383455.1 uncultured Muribaculaceae bacterium
TTTAAAATTTTATTTTTACTTAAAATTTCTTAGTTGTAATTTAATCCTGTTTATAGATTTTAAATTTGGTTGATATTCAGCATCTATGCCAAGTTCTTTTAACAGTTTATCATATATAATTGCACTTCTTATATCAGTTAAAATTATTTTTTTAGGTTTACCGAATTCTTTTATAATCTCAAGTAATTTGTTCGGGAATACGGCTTCTTTCATTTCTTCAAATTTACAAATTTCCATATTATACATAAACTCGGACTTTTCATCTAAAATAACTTGCACCAATGGAAAATATGGAATTCCCTCTAAATCTTTTATTGTAGAATGAAGCCGAAACATTCCGCATAACCAACTATTATCTGTTGATTTCATATTTTTAATCTTTTGCGCCAATAAAAAATTATAATCTTGTGCAAAACAACAATCTGTATAAATATCATTAGGTAATTTTTTTGTCCGCCAAGTATAATTTCCATCCTTTCTGCATATTAAATACGGAATTGTTTTATCAAATAAATTCACAGCATCAGTTAAATGTAACTCATCTTTTGATTTAACTTTCAATTTATCAGCAACTTCAAAACAAGCATAAAATGCTTCTATAAAATATTGTTTATCAAATCCGTTAATATTAGTAGTCGGAAGATGATATTTTAAAAACTTTTCAAATACCGGATATAATTTTATTTCTTTTAAATTAAAACCTGAATTTTTTAAACTTGTTCGTACTTTTAATTGGGAATTTCTATCCATTCGTGATGGTTTTACAAAAGAACACATAAGACATTGTTGTGAAAATTTTACTTCTGTTTCATCTGTTTCCATAAAATCTCCGGATGCTATTTTTAAATAAGAATTTATACCTTCATCTCCAATATAAATTCCCAAGCTGCAAAATTCTCCTGCTGCTCCCATTACACAACAATAACCAACTTCACCATCAGAGAATTTAACTGCGAAAATTTGGTTATCCCATAAAGATTTCCATAGTTCTGTATTTAGATATTGAAATGCTAATTGATATAAATTTTTCATAAATTAATTATAACCTCAAAAATTTTAATATATTTCATTTTGCAATTCTTCACTAAAATCTGATAAATCATTTTTTGTAATTGCACCTTCACTTAGCAAGGAATAAATATTCTCAATCATTCCGGAACGGTTCATAATTGCATTGACTCCGACTTTTTTCTTATCATGAAAAATTCTTTTTTCCAACTCCCAAAATTTTTCTGACGGAAGTATATTTTTCCTCTCATTTACATTTTACCTCTTACTTACTGTTTTATTTATCCTTTATTTACCCATATATAACTTCTGCGCTTTGTGTTGAAATGATACAAAATAACCTATATTACTTGAAATGATTATAACACAGAGTTAAATTATGAATGACAATTAAATATCAGGTCAGAAGTCCGAATCTCCTAACCAATGTCGCGAGTCCGAGTCCCGCATATGAGGTCGCAAGTTCGAATCCTGTGAACAATACTGTGTGTTCTGTATCAGGGATTTTGAGATAAGCTATCGCGAGTTTGACATTCAAGTCGGAAGTTAGGTAAAAAAAACAATTATATTTACCCCTCGGAAGTTTGTTGTAAAATTTTAATATGGAAAAATCATATTATAAGTCTCCTATTGGAATATTAGAAATAATCTGTGAAAACAATAAACTTGTTTCACTAAAGTTAGTTGATTGTTCTGAGAAAACAACCGTTGAAACGGATTTTATAAAAGATATAAAAAACCAATTAGATGAATACTTTTCCGGAAAAAGAAAGGTTTTTGATATAAAAATTAATCCTAAAGGAACTGATTTCCAAAAATTAGTGTGGAAAGAACTTCAAAAAATTCCTTATGGTAAAACAAAAAGTTATTCTGAAATTGCTGTGGTTGCAGGAAATAAAAATGCACAAAGGGCTGTCGGCAATGCCTGCAATAAAAATCCCATTATGATAATTATTCCGTGCCATAGAGTTGTTTCAAAAAACAATAATTTAGGCGGATATGCTTATGGCAGCGAAATAAAACAAAAATTACTTAATATAGAAAACGATATCAAATAGCTTTTAAATATTTGATTACTTCATCCACATGGCCTTTAACTCATTTAAAGAAAATTCTTTTTCGTTACCATTAGTATCAAGTCCCTGTAATTTAATATTGTTCATAAAATATCCTCCGTTCATAAGATAACATAAATATTTCAAAAATGTCAGTTAGCGAATGTATTTTCTGATTAAGTATCTTAAAATCTTTAAATGCCAAGAATTATTAAAAATACCCTTTTAAATTATATCCCGACTGATTTTGTAATAGAGAAAACCATTAATCCAGCAAGGATTTTTGAACTAAACAATAAACCGATTAAAAATGGTGAAATTATTTACCTATGTGAAAGAGAAGTTAGAGCCAAAGACAATTTTGCACTCCAATTTGCCATTAAAAAAAGTAAAGAATTAAATTTACCTCTAAAAATAATTCATCCAAAAATCAATTACGAATACAAACCAAAACAAGTTTTTATTAACAATCAAATTGCACAAGCAAAAGGGCAATTTAAACAAATTGGTTTAGATTTTGAAGTTATTGAAAAAACTCTTGAGGAAATTATTAAAAACTTAAA
>CAYLHN010000191.1:0-2598 GCA_964383455.1 uncultured Muribaculaceae bacterium
ATAAATTGAGCAAAACCAAGATTTAAGTCATTTAAGATGTTCAAAATACCGCCGCCTAAAGCACCTGATTGAGAAACGAAACCGATGTGGCCGCGTTCAGGTAAGCTTTCTGCGAAACATCCGTCCATTCTGATTTCAGGGTTAGTATTTACAACACCTAAGCAGTTAGGACCTACGCATCTCATA
The DNA here is from genome assembly GCA_964383455.1 of uncultured Muribaculaceae bacterium. GTDB lineage: Bacteria > Cyanobacteriota > Vampirovibrionia > Gastranaerophilales > Gastranaerophilaceae > UBA6984. The sequence continues at coordinate 187 of CAYLHN010000191.1, forward strand.
CCGTATTCTTTTAATTTTTCAACTAATTGTTTTTCAAGTTCTGCACCTTCTTTACCTGTTTCTTTGAAACCTGCAGTAATGATACATAAACCTGTAATACCCTTTTCGTGGCATTGGTCAATTGTTGATAAAACAAATTTTGAATTTACAACAATAATAGCTAAATCAATGCTTTCAGGTACTTCGTTTACAGTTGTATAAGCTTGTAAACCTTCAATTATACCGCCTTTTGGGTTAATTGGGTAAATTTTACCTGTGAATTTGTACTCTTGTAATCTTTTCATGATGTCTGAACCAATTGTGTGTTCTTTTGTAGAAGCACCAACAACTGCGATAGTTTTAGGACACATGATTTTGTCTAATTGTTCTTTTAGCATTTGTTTTTCCTTTCATTTCCTACAAATATACTAATAACCGTTACTAATCCATTTTCTAACTCTAAAATCCGCGCCGATTTCGTCTGCAATTTTTTTGCAAGCCTGAATATCTAATTTATAACTTGGATATTCATCAACAACGGTAAGAGTTGTTTTGATATTATTTTCCACCGATTTCTTTGCAAAGTCAAGCATGTTTGAATAAGTATTGCTTAATTTTGGTTTTGAAATTTCATTGTATTGTTTTTCGCTTGGAGCGTTTAAACTAATTGAAATTTCATCGGTAAATTTTGCAAGTTCGGGAACAATATCTTTTTTGTTAATAATATTACCTGTTCCGTTAGTATTTATTCTAATTTTTATCCCTTTTTGTTTTAAATTTTCTGCGACTTCTTTCAGAATTTCGAATTTCATAAGCGGTTCGCCATATCCGCAGAATACAACTTCTTTCGGAGTATTGAAATCTTCAAATTGTTTTAAAACATCTTCTGCTGAAAAATCTTCATTTTTGAGCCACATATTTTTGCCTTTTATATCATCAACAGTTGTTCTAATGCAAAATACACAAGCATTTGAGCACTTGTTTGTCAAATTGATATATAAAGTTTCGGCATTTTGGGGATTGTCTTCTATAGAATAAACGTACGTATTCATACTACAATTATAACAGATGAATTTTTGTTGTAAAGAGGTTTTATAAAGATACTAAGATAGTAAGGCCCTAGGGCACTAAGTTTTTCTGTAACTGTGAACTGACTGGCATTGCGAGCAAATAATCGTAACATATTTAAAAGCTGACTGGCTAAAGCACACCAATAGTGTATTTTATAATCATATAAACAACGTATTTAAAATTAAAACAAAATCTGTATAATAAAAGAACAATTAAATAAAACATAAAGAGCAAACGGCACTCCGTGCAATCCAAAATCGAAATTAACTATATTTCGAAGAAAGGAGGGTGCCTATGAGAAATAAATTGACGCTAGCCGTAATATTTTACTTAATAGCAATATTACTAAATAAAACAGAACTAGCGTTAATGGTTCTAATCATAACACTAGTTCTTTGAAAATAAGAACAATCACGGAGTAAAAATATAATCAATCATCCACTTTGATTATATGCCGTTTGTTCTATTTTTATTATTACATATTTATTGAAATTTTTCAACCCTTTGTGCTAGTAGTTCAATACATATTAGTGACAAGAAGTATTTTTAGAGCTGAGTACAATTTTTTGCATCATTATTATTTGCATGATGTCTGTGTTTCCCAGTTTAATTCGTCCATACATTTTTGGTAGTCTAAATTACCGTTTTTTATTACCCAAGCAGTAGTATAGCGCGGCCAAGAAGCAGTAGTATATTTCCCAGTCCAACTATTTGGCCTAACATCAGGATAAAGCTGATTTACATTTTGCCCTTCTGTAATAGAATCGTTTTCATCTCCCACATCAAAATAACGTATACTAAATTCAAAAATATCATCACCTTCTTGTTTTTTACCCTTATTTGGACCATCTATATCTACAATAATTCTAGTAAATCCATTGTCATAAATGGTTAATCCTGTTCCGTCAGCTAATAAAACTGAATAACTACTATGTCCTGGTTCGCCATATGTATTACCAGTTCCATCCAATAAATTACTATCAGACCAGCATCCAGGCTCATATCCACAATCTTTAGATACTTTCATAAATTCAGTTATACGTTTCATATCCACCTCATAAGAATCAGAATTTTCAGGATAATTCCATTCATTGTAAGGTCCATATATAGCTTGAGCCCTATCAAAAGCCTCTGTTAATGCACTATATATCTTTTTTACTTTGGTTACTTTTTCTTTATCGCCTGTCGCATGATTCAAATTTGGCAACGTCAACGCAGCAACTACACCAATAATACCGATTACAATCAATGTTTCTGCTAAAGTGAACGCTGCTTGTGTGACCTGTGAACGGTGAACGGTGAACTGTCCGTCATTGCGAGTGAAACGAAGCAATCCATTACAAAATGTTCTAAGGCACTGAG
>CAYLHN010000192.1:0-2577 GCA_964383455.1 uncultured Muribaculaceae bacterium
AAGTAAAAGAAGCTATGATGGAACTTGTAAAACAAACAACATTACAAGGACACTCATCAGACCACTCAATCAAATTCTACTTCAACAGAAGCCAAGATAATTCAACAAACGTTGACAGAAGCCAAGTAGAAGTAAAAGATGGTAAAGTTGTTAACAAATACTTCAAAGAAGGTAAAGGTGTAGATGTTCCCGGTGATTATGATTTCTACCAAAAAGCAATGAACTTTATGTACAATTCAGAAATGGATAAAACAACAGTTGAAGCATTGAAAAAGGCAGGATTAGAAAACCAAATCAAAACTTACAACAATGAAGTATTTACAAAAATCGGCGGTGCAGATTACTTCACAAAACCAAACCACAAAACAACAGGTGATCAAGGTGCATCTTCAGAATACAAATTCTTATTATTAGGTGTAGCACCTGACGAAATGATGACAAAAACAGTTCAACAAACTTATAACTCTCAAAAATGGGGTAAAACTTTCGGAACAGTAGGCGCAGTATTAACAGGTTTAACAGTAGCAGCGCAATTCTTATTCGGAAAAGGTAAAGCAGTTAAGTAGGAAATAAATTAGAAAACGGAAATAGGGACAATGTCAAGAGTTCAATCAATACAAGCAAATATTTTAAACATTCAATTGAATAAAGCTGCATCAAGAAAAGCAGTTCCAAGCTTTAAAGGCAACGAACAAGCTAGCGCAGGTGTAACTAATCCTTTGAATAACTTCTTAAATGCACAAGCTGCAATGAATAAGACTTTGGTAAAACCTGCAGCAACTGTTAAAGCTGAAAAAACTGAAGCTGTTGTAAAAGTTGAAGACAAAGCAGCTCAAGCACCTGCTTACAAAAACAACTTACGTTCAATGTTGCAAAACGGTGAATCTAAAATATTAGCAATTGTTCCAAGAACTTTCAACGCAAAAGATGAAAACGGTGATGAAAAAATTACAGGAAAAGAACAACACGGTACATTCTTAAACGCAATTGAAAGATTAGACGAAGTTAAAGCAGAAGGTTTCAATACTTTCCATATTTTACCAATTCACCCAACAGGTAAAAAACACGCTATGGGCTTAGCAGGTTCTTTATATTCACCATTAGACTTCTTAGCAATTGACCCTAACTTAATTGACAAAAATGATAAAAGAACTCCTGTAGAACAAGTTAAAGCTTTCACAGACGAATGCCACAAACGCGGTATCAGAGTTATGTTAGACTTACCAAGCTGCTCATCATATGATTTATACTTGGAAAAACCTGAATTAATGGCAAAAGAACGTGACGGACAAGCAAAAACTCCTCAAGGATGGAATGATATCAGAATGTTCCAACCATATTCAGACGAAACAAAAAGAGAATTGAACCCTGAATTAGTTGACTTACATAAAAAATATGTTGATATGTGTGTAGAAATGGGTATCGACGGTATCAGAGCAGACGTAGCTCGTGCGAAACCTACTGAATTTTGGGATATCATCATCCCTTATTCGCACTCAAAAGATCCTGAATTCGGATGGTTAGGCGAAACTTATACATACGAAGATGCTTCTCCACAAGCTAACATGCCTCAAGACAGACCTGAAGATTCTTTAAGAGCAGGATTTGACGCATACTACGGACAATATCACATTTTCCACGAATGGAAAGGTGCTAAAGACTTAAATGATTTCGTAAAAGAAAACATTGAAATGTCTAACAGATTGGAAAAAGGTAAATCAATAATCGGTTCATTTACAACTCACGATGACATTTCACCTATGTTCCACGGTGGTACTGAATACTGTAACTTAACAGCAGGTTTACAAGCTACATTACCTATGTTAAATCCATACTATGTAGACGGCTACCAATCAGGTGACTATTATGTTTACGGTTACGACCATTCAAAATCTGAAGAATCTGAAACTGACTGCCACGAAATGACAGTACACAGAGGTAAATTAGATATCTTCAATCTTTCAAGAAAACCGGGCGGAAACAACCCTGAAATTGGTAAATTCATGACAGAATCTTTCAAAATGAGAGATAAATATCAAGATGTTGTAACAAAAGGTTCTTTCATCGAATTAGATAAGAAAAACGATAAAGACGATCAAGTTATTGCATACGCAAGACACAAAGACGGTAAAACTTTATTAGTTATCGGTAACAAAAACATTAACAGAAACGTGACTGCTACAATTAAAGTTCCTACAATGAAAGCAGACCAAGAATTGAAAAACTTGTTACCTGCATACGGTAAACAATCTAAATACCAAGCTGCAGAAGGTGAAGTAAGAGTAGATTTAGGACCATCAAGAATTCACGTTTTCGAAATCGATACTCCTGAAATCGAAAAAGCTTCAGATAAAGTTTACAAACAAAACTTGTAATCCGAGAACAAACATTAAATAACACACGAGAAAAAAGGATGACTGAATAGTCATTCTTTTTTTGCACCGTTGGTATAAGGCAGTAAGATACTATGGTACTACGGCACTAAGAATATAAATAAATGTAAAATAAATAGTGTGCAAGGGTTGACAAAGTACGAAAAAACCTAAATAATGATAGAGTAGTAATAAGTAAAAAGGA
>CAYLHN010000193.1:0-1877 GCA_964383455.1 uncultured Muribaculaceae bacterium
GTTCATTCATCGTACACACAGATTAACTCGTTTCAAATCACATTGGAACACCATTTCAGAGCTATGTGTTGTTTTGTGTCTTTGAATTTATTTCCGACCTTCAAGAAAAAATTACCGACCTTTTTGCATGAAAATAAAATCCCAACTTTCCGGTAAAAATTTTGAAATGTCCTCAAATGTCCATAAATGTCAAATAATCTTTTTACCCGTGCAATTTAGTAAAATCGGGGGAATGCAGACTATGACTATATAAAAAATTAAAAAATTGTGGAAAGTAATTGGAAAATAAGTGACAATAAAGTGACATTTCGTCCCATTTGCGAACGCATAAAAAGATTTTTTCCGACCGCCCAAACCTAAACACACACTAAACATTGCCGAATAATCTTTTTAAGCGTTCAAATAAAATGTCCTGTTAAACTATATCAGCTCACTCGCGCAACCCACAAATTTGTGAGTTTGAACCCTCACACTCACAAAACAAAAAACAGATAGCCTAAGCTATCTGTTTTTGTTAAAAAAGGAAGAGGTGGGATTCGAACCCACGGTACGCTCGTCACGTACGACGGTTTTCAAGACCGCTCCGATCAACCACTCTGGCACTCTTCCAGATTAGTCTTCCTTTTGTGTTTCTATCTTACAACAAAATCTTTTTTTTTGCAAGATTTTTTATTATTTATTTTCCAATGCGGCTTTTAATCTAACCATAGCACGCGTTAAAGCAGCCTCGGCACGTTTTGCATCAATTGCTGCATTTGCTTCTGAAAGTCTTGCTTCAGCTCTTGCTTTTGCTTCTTTTGCTCTTGCAACATCAATATCGTCACCTGATTCACCTGCATCGGTTAAAATAACAGCTTCGCCATCTTTAAGTTGAAAAATTCCGCCCATTGTCGTAAACAGTTTAGTACCTGTTGGCTGAACAACTTTTGTAACACCGATATCCAGAGCAGACATCATTGGTTCATGACTTTTTAAAACCCCAAATTCGCCATCCATACCTTTAGTATAAATTTCGTCTACGTCTTCATCAAAAATTATGTTTTCATGAGTTATAATTTTTAGGTGCATAGTTACCTTTCATTATAAAGTTTTAGCTTTTTCAACTGCTTCTTCTATAGTACCAACCATATAGAAAGCTTGTTCAGGTAAATCATCATGAAGACCTTCAATAATTTCTTTAAAACCTTTTATTGTATCTTCAAGTTTAACATATTTACCTTCTATACCTGAGAATTGTTCTGCAACAAAGAACGGTTGAGATAAAAATCTTTGAATTTTTCTTGCTCTGTTTACCGTTTCTTTATCTTCTTCAGATAACTCATCCATACCTAAAATTGCAATTATATCTTGCAACTCTTTATATTTTTGCAATATTTCAAGAACTTTTCGTGTTGTTTCATAGTGTTCTTCACCAATTACATTTGGATCCAAGACTCTCGAATTTGATGCCAGCGGATCAACTGCAGGATAAATACCCAATGATGCAATTTGTCTTGACAATACAGTTGATGCATCAAGGTGAGAGAATGTTGTTGCAGGTGCAGGGTCAGTCAAGTCATCGGCAGGAACGTAAATTGCTTGAACAGATGTAATAGAGCCGTCTTTTGTAGAAGTAATACGTTCTTGCAAATCACCCATTTCATTTGCCAATGTAGGTTGATAACCAACGGCAGATGGCATACGTCCTAACAATGCAGATACTTCAGAACCTGCTTGAGTAAATCTGAATATATTATCAATAAACAATAATACGTCCTGTTTTGAAAAATCTCTGAAATATTCGGCTGCTGTAAGAGCTGATAAACCAACTCTCATTCTTGCTCCCGGCGGTTCATTCATTTGACCGTAAATTAAACCTACTTTATCAAGTCCTCCTG
>CAYLHN010000193.1:1887-2575 GCA_964383455.1 uncultured Muribaculaceae bacterium
ACACCGCCAAATACAGAAACACCATTGTGAGCCATAGCAATATTGTGAATTAATTCTTGAATTAATACGGTTTTACCAACACCTGCACCGCCAAACAGACCGATTTTTCCGCCTTTTTGATACGGCTGAAGCAAGTCGATTGCTTTAATACCTGTTTCTAAAACTTCTATATTCGTATTTTGGTCAACTAATTTATGAGATTCTCTATGAATAGGCAAATACGTATCTGTTTCAATAGGTCCCTGTTCATCAACCGGTTCACCGATAACATTTAATATCCTACCCAAAATAGGTTTACCTACCGGAATTGTTATTGGAGAATTTGTATTTTCTACACGCATTCCGCGTTTTAAACCGTCTGTTGATGCCATTGCAACAGTTGTTACTCTGTTTGAGCCAATCATTTGTTGAACTTCTGCAACAATATATGTTCCGTCTTCTTTGTATATTTTTAGTGCATTGTAAATATTTGGTAATTCACCCTGCTGAAATTCAACGTCAATAACGGGTCCTATAATTTGAGTTACAAGCCCTTCGTTTTTTGCCAAAGTTTCCATATCTTCTCCTTCATGTTTATTTGTTCTTAATAATACTACAAAATTAATTTTATTTCAATTAGTTATATTTATTGCAAAATTTATTTTAATGATAATATTAAATTATGATAACAACAGTCGTAAAAGAATGG
>CAYLHN010000194.1:0-2573 GCA_964383455.1 uncultured Muribaculaceae bacterium
ACCAGAAGAAGCGAAAAAAGCTGTGGAAAATTTTTCTGCAGGCTTAAAAGAAAAATCTTCTATTTTTTCAACTCTTTCCCGTGAAAATTTTGATAAATATAAACACGATGAAGATGTTATGTTAAATAAATTCTTTGATTTTAATGAAGAAAAAAAGAATGTTGAGCTTTTTAAACCTCTTGTTGTATATGATTTTAGAGATGGCTCTAAAAATAAGGATGCTCTTCAAAAAGTTTTAGATTGTGCTTCAAAAAACAACTTAGGATTTAAAGTTTTAAACAAAGCAACGAATGAAGTAGTTTTTGAAAATGATGCAACAGCTGAAATTGAAGAGGAAAAAGTTGATGAAAAGAAAGGCGAAAAACCAGGTTTTAAAGATGTGGCTATTTTAGCTGATTGGTCATATATGTTGTCAGGCACAATAAAAGAAGATTCTGATTTAGAAATAGATGTTGTGGACAAGAGCAATGGCGAGGTTCTTCTGAAAAAGGAATTAAATAATAATGTTGAATTTAAACGTTCTGAAAGCGCTGAAGCCGCACGTGCATAGACGCTATTATTAATATAGATTAATATTATATTAAATATATCGCACACAATTTAAGTTTTTTCTAGGTTGTGTGTGAGTTTTTTATAAATTTATAAGCATTAAAATAGTAAAAAATAATAGAAAAATTATAAATATATTGACAAAAAAATATATATATGTATAATAAGTTATATTCAAGCGCTTGTTATTTTTTTTTTTTTTTTTTTTTTTTTTGAATCATGGTTCTAAAATATTAATTTTAAAGAGAACAAAAAGGAAGTGTTTTTACAATGAAAATGAAAAAAATATTATTCGGTTTAGGCATTGTGGGTTTGTGTGTTTCTGCTTTAGGCAATTTTGACGCTGTTAGTGCTAGTAGTGTTGCAGCAGAAAACGTTAAAAATATTGAATTAAAAAATAGCGATAATTTTAATTTAAATGAATATATGTCAAGGCAGCTTTCGGAGTTTTTGGGTAAAAAGATTTTTAAGCTTTTAGACTCAAATGTGGAAAAAGACGAAGAAAACACACTTTCAGAAACATATGATGAAGATTACTCTCAACTAAAGGCTCATGCTGATAAATACTATGGCGGATCATTTGCTCTTATGTTTTTGTGCGAGGACGAATTTTTAGAAGACCTTTTCTATTCACTAAAAGTTTCTGCCAAAAAGTTAGAATCTGCTGCTGAAAAGGTTTTGAGTCAGGGCGTGAAACCTTTCGACGGTGTACTTAAAGCAAAAATTGCGGAATTAGAAGAAGGAAAAGCTGCTAGTCTTTTGGATTTTACTTTGAATAATAAACTTAACCCTAAATTTTCTAATAGCTTTGATTGTTTGACTAAAGATTTTAAAATTGCTTTGGCAAACGAATTGGGTTTGAGTTCGAGCGATTTAGATAATTCTGCTAAATCTATTAGTGAAAATTTACAAAGAGCTGTTAGAGATCGCCTACCAGATAATGACGAGTCTGAGGTTGTGGTTGAAGACGATGAAGCTGCAGATATTGACGGTGAGAATGTATCTGTTAGTGATATGTCAAACGCAAACGGTTTTGCAGGAGCGCTTGTTGAAAAATTAGACTCTGCAGAGGACTTTAAAGGCTTTGGAAACAAAGAATAGTTGATATATGAAATTTTAAATTAAAGGCAGTAAGCTCAAAACTTGCTGCTTTTATTTTTATCAAAATCTATGTAATTAATAGAAAAACTTGCTGTTTTGTTGCAAAAAGTTAGGTTAACTTAACAGTTGATTTTTATATCCAAATGGTATATAATTCAAGCATCTTATGTTAACCATTTTTACTAAATTTATGATGAAAAAGGGGAGTTAAAATATGTCAAAGTTTTTTAATAAAAAAATTGTTGTTTCTTCTGTTGCAGCATTAGCAGCATTTTACAGTTTTTCAATTGGTTCTAACCAAATATCATATGCATGTGAAGTTGAAATTGCGTCGCCAGTAGTTGAATCAGTAAATAGTAAAAAACAGGAAAATGATGCTGCAAATAATTTGCAAAAAGACCTTAATGTTAATATGAATTATGTGAATGAAATATTGAATGATCCAGAAACTCAGAGCCTAACGCAAAGTTTTCTTGAACTTACGAAAGGTCAAACTGAAGAACTTCAGAAAAACAGTGAAAAAATAATGAAAAAAATTGCTGATTCTGATATTTCTGAACTTAAGATTAAGAATTTTTTAGGAGATATTGAAAAGCAAAAAGATTTAGAAAATCTTTTAAGAATTAAGTATGACAGTAATTCATTAAAAAAAGGCGTTGACGATGTTAGTAATATAGTATCAAAGCTGGATCAAAAATCACAGAATAATTTAAATGACGTTAAAAATGAAGATGTATCGAGTGCAGGTGAAAACCTTGAAAAATTAAGCAATAAGGTTAATTTAATAAAAGATGAACTAAACAATTCAGGAATTATAGTTCCAGCTAATTCGGTTGATTCTGAAAACGTGTTAAAAGTTTTGGACAAAAATTTGCCAAAAAAAGAAAGGATAGACAACCTAAAGTCGGGCTTGCAAAATTTGA
>CAYLHN010000195.1:0-2486 GCA_964383455.1 uncultured Muribaculaceae bacterium
TCAGCAGGAGCATCTTCTTTATTCAAACTTCTTCAACTTTTTGTTTTAACAAATCTCTGTTTGAATCGATAGCTAATCTCATACCGAAACCAAATTCTGCGTTGTCTTCGAACAATGAGTTAGCCCAAGCAGGACCTCTTCCTTCTTTTGTTGTTGTGTACGGAATTGTTGGAAAAGTACCTGAGTAAATTGATGAACAACCTGTTGCGTTAGCAACAATTGCATTTTCACCAAACAATTGTGAAACCAATTTAACATAAGGTGTTTCACCACAACCTGCACAAGCGCCTGAGAATTCAAACAATGGTTTTCTCAACATTGCACCTTTAATTGTCTTAGTAGTATTTTTACCCATAACGTTATCAGGAGCTTCGTTGAAGAATTTTTCATTATTTTCTTCACCTGCAGCATCTTCTTTTTCAATTGTTGACCAAGATAATGCAGGAGCTTCAGGTTTTCTTTGGTTTACAGGACATTGGTCTAAGCAAACACCGCAACCTGTACAATCTTTACAATATACTTGAACTTTGAAGTGTTCACCGTTTGCATTTGGTTTTGCTTCAACTGTATTAAATGATTCAGGTGCATTTTTCAATGTATCTGCTTCAAATAATTTAGTTCTGATAGCTGCGTGAGGACAAGCTGATGCACAAATACCGCATTGTAAGCAAGCTTCTGAATTCCAATGTGGAACTCTTGGTGCAATACCGCGTTTTTCCAAGCAAGCAGTACCTGTAGGAATTACACCGTCATTGCTCATTGCTGATACAGGAATGTCATCACCTTTTTGACGCATTGATGGTTCGATGATTTTCTTTGCAAAATCATCAGCATCATCTGAAATTAATTTAACTTCATCAGCGTGAGCAACACCGTCCAATGATGATGGAACAACAACTTCTTCGGTTGCGTTTACAGCTGCATCAATTAATGCTAAGTTCATATTTACAACGTCATCGCCTTTTTTCTTGAAAGTCTTTTTAGTCATTTCTCTCATACCTTCAAGAGCTTGTTCAAACGGAATGATACCTGAAACTTTGAAGTAAGCAACCATCATTACTGTGTTTGCACCTTTACCTCTTAAACCGGGTTGTTCCTTGATTAATTTTTCAGCATCTACGTTGTAGAATTTAACTTTTTTGTTAATGATTGTTTCTTGCATATCTCTTGTTAAGTGAGAGAAAGCTTCTTCTTTAGACCAAGGAGAATTTAACAAGAAAGTACCGCCTTCTTTAATACCCTTTAACAAGTCATATCTGCCAATGTAAGCGTGTGCTGAGCAAGATACAAAGTCAGGTGCAGTAATCAGGTATGTTGATTTAATTTGTTTATCACCAAATCTCAAGTGAGATACTGTAACACCAAATGATTTTTTAGAGTCATAAGCAAAGTATGCTTGAGCATCTTTGTTTGTGTATTGACCGATAATTTTAATTGAGTTTTTGTTAGCACCAACAGTACCGTCAGAACCCAAGCCCCAGAACATACAATTTGTAGTGCCTTCAGGCTCTGTTACAATGTGTTCTTCAACTTTTAAAGATTTATTTGTAACATCATCTTCAATACCTACTGTAAATCCGTGGAAGCCATTGTTTTCAGAGTGTTTGTAAATAGCAAGAACCATTGATGGTGTAAATTCTTTTGAAGATAAACCATAACGTCCGCCGATTACTCGAATGTCTTTATTTTCAATAGCTGCAACAACATCTAAGTACAATGGTTCACCAATAGAACCAGGTTCTTTTGTTCTGTCAAGAACAGCAATACGTTTAACTGATGCAGGTAAAGCTTCATTGAAACGTTTTACGTCAAACGGTCTGTATAATCTAACTTTAACTAAACCGTATTTAGTACCTCTTGTTGCATTTAAGTATTCAATTGTTTCTTCAATAGTTTCGCAAGCTGAACCAATAGCAACGATAACATCTGTTGCATCAGGTGCACCAACATAATCAAACGGATGGTATTGACGACCTGTTACTTTTGCAACCTTGTCCATGTATTCTTGAACAATATCAGGTACTGCATCATAATATTTGTTTACTGTTTCACGACCTTGGAAGTAAACGTCTGTGTTTTGAGCACCTACTTTACATACAGGTGATTCAGGTTTCATAGCTCTGTTTCTGAATTCTTCAATGTATTGCGGTTCAACTAAACTTGCAATATCTTCATAAGAAATTTCTTCAATTTTGTGAACTTCGTGAGATGTTCTAAAACCGTCAAAGAACTGTAAGAACGGAACTTTAGCTTTATAAGTTGAAAGATGAGCAACTAAAGCCATATCCATTTCTTCTTGAACAGAGTTAGCGGCTAACATTGCATAACCAGTGTTACGGCAACCCATAACGTCTGTATGATCACCAAAAATTGCTAATGATTGAGCAGCCAAAGCACGGGCAGAAACGTGAATTACATGCGGTAACATTTCACCAGCAACCTTGTGCATAACCGGAATCATTAATAATAAACCTTGAGAAGCTGTA
>CAYLHN010000196.1:0-2455 GCA_964383455.1 uncultured Muribaculaceae bacterium
AATCAAATGCTTTTTCAAGGTCTTTCGGGAATTGTTCATCTCTTTGTTTTGCTTTATCTTTTTCATCAATAATGTCTGCCATATATTTTGAGTAATCGCTGAATTGATAAGTATTATAAGCAGTTAAAGTTTCACAATAACCAAAGAATAACTTTGCATAATTAATGTCAGGAGCAAATATTGCAGGATAATTAAATTGCTCTGCTCTTTCAGGTGTGCAATTCATTGTATAAATAAATCCGACATTAAGTTTTTTATCAATTAATTTTTTCGGAACGTTTGGAATATCGCTTTTTGAATAAGTCATTTGAGCAAAGAATAATCTTTCTAAAACATTTCTGAACATTCCTGTTTGATATGAATAATAAATTGGTGTTCCCATAATTAAAACAGCTGCATTTAATATCTTTTCTAAAACAGGTCTTAAATCATCTTTATATGCACAAAGTCCGCCTGTCGTATTGCCTATTCTTTTACAGGCAAAACAACTTATACAGCCTTTGTAATTAAGATTTACAAGGTCAATATATTCAACTTCTGCCCCAACAGATTCAGCACCTTTTTGAGCTTCTTTTAGCATTTTTGCAGTATTAAAATTCTTTCTCGGACTGCCATTTAATATAATAACTTTTTTAGACATAAACACCTCTCTAACCTGTGAATATATTAACATAAAAATAATGTAGAGAACTTGGAATGATTATGGCAGATTGTTATAAAACTTCTTTTAATTTTGCAATCATTTTATTCAATATTTCAAGAGTTTCAGAATTAGGCTGATTAAGCAAATTGGTTATATTTTCTTCAAACTTATCTGGCAGAATTTTACAATTATTAAGTGCATATTGAATAAGTCTTTTTTCACCCGGATGTAAAAGTTCATTAACTGCAAAAATTATATCAAAATAACTTGCTAAAAATGCAGAAATTCTATGGTTAATACTTATTATATCATTTCTTTTTATCGCTTTTTCAATTTGTTCATAGTATGAGGCAAAAGGCTTATCATACATCAACATAATATTTCTTTTGATAATATTTTCTTTGAGTTCTTTTGGGTACTGCGTTTTTATTGATTTTTGCAAATCAGAAAGCCAATTATCCGTATCATAAATAATTTGAAAGTTATTTAAGGTATATAAAAATGCCGTTGTATAACCGTTTGAAGGGTAATGTTTAATCCAAACATTTTCAACAATACTTTTAAACCATTTTGTATTCCAATACATAACATCTAATTGCTGATTTAATTCATCAACAAAAAATTCGTCACCCGAACCGAAATACTCTCCGCCTACCTCATATTTTGAAGAATATTGTCTTACAATTTCTTCTCTATCTGAAACAGGAATATCATTTTCAATAAACACATAAACATCAATATCCGATAAATTATCAAAAGTTTTTGCCGCTCCTGAGCCGCCTATTGCAATGGCTTTTACTTGCTGATATTTTTTGTATTGATTTAAAATATTTTCTATATTTTTCATAAAATCATCATATCATAAAATACTGCTATTATTTGAGAGAGTAAAATGTTTATGATACTCTAAAAATGCAAACAAGAGGTCTTTATGATTATAAAAAGAATTTTAGCAGCATTATTTATAATATTTTTAAGTGTTAGTATGGTAAACGCAGGGGTAAATGATAAGGGGGTAAAAATGGATACGCAAAAAACTATCAGATTATTATATCCGCAGTGGCAGGGCGGCAATATCGGAAGTTTTGTACCTGAATTACAACCTGATGATGCTTCAACAGGCTATATTTTAGGTTCTGAATTATTAAACTTTTTAGCACCCGAAACTAAAAATAAAACCGTTAAAATTCCTGTAACTGATGATTTAAGCAGGGTTGAAGAAAACGGAATTATGGGTTATAAGCCTATTTTAGAGCAGACAAAAAATGCGATTAAAATCCTAAATAAAGAAAACCCCGATAAAGTTGTTGTTTTAGGCGGTGAATGTTCTGTTAGTGTTGTTCCATTTACTTATTTAGCAAAAAAATATAATAATGATGTGGCGGTTATTTGGATAGATGCTCACCCTGATATAACCTTGCCGCAGGATAAAACATATAACGGCTATCATGCTATGGCAGTAACCGCAATAATGGGAAAAGGTGATAAAGAAATTGTTTCAGCATTACCTGCAAAAATTTCGCCTGATAAAATTTTATTTGTCGGTTTAAGAGATTGGGAAAGACAGCAAATTAAAGACAGACAAATTGAATATGGAATAAAACACCTCTCATCAGAAGAAGTTTCAAAGAATAGCGATAAAATTATTGAATGGATTAAACAAATAGGAGCAAAACATATTTTAATTCATTTTGATATGGATGTTCTTGAGCCAAATGAAATTATTGCGGCAGTCGGTGTCGTTCCAAACGGTATGAAAATAGCAGAAGTTGTAAGAGTAATAAATGACATTAACAACAATTTTGATGTTGT
>CAYLHN010000197.1:0-2380 GCA_964383455.1 uncultured Muribaculaceae bacterium
ATAAATTTGTTTAATAGGTTGAAATCCTCACTACAAGCGGGTTTTACCCCCCCCCGAAATCTTAAATTCAGTCATAGTCTGTCTCCTTTTTACTTATAACTACTCTATCATTATTTAGGTTTTTTCAGATTTTGTCAATCCTTATTTATTATTTATTTTACATTTATTTATATTCTTAGTGCATTACTGCCATAGCATCTTAGTGCCTTATCTCCGTCACTCACCACCGTTCACTGTTCACACCCTTACTGCCTTAGTGCATTACTGCCATAGTATCTTAGTATCTTGAAATAGTACTAACCGCAGCTTTTATTTGTCCAACTTAATTTTGTTCCGTTTTCGCAAAGCCCTGTACTGTCAGCCTTTAGATAATCCATACTGTCATTTTTGATTAGCCATTTTGTGCAATAACCATGTCCAAAACATTGTTCTGTTAAATCTTCATCGCTGATGCCCTCAGGATATATACCTTTGTCAGTTACATCAAAAATAAATTTATCTTTTCCGTATTGATTTTTACCTTTTTCAGGACCATCAACATCAACAACAATAGAACCTAAATATCTATATCCGCGATAATAAATACTTTCAGAAGCATATTTATTCATTTTAAAAGTAACCTGCATGCCATCAAATAACAATACCACATTATCTTTTTGTTTTGATATTGACAAGAATTCAACCATTTTATCAGCAAAAAATTTACTTGCATCTTCACCATTCGATTCTGCCATAGACGCCCAACCATCCGCTTCATCATATGATAGTTGAGCCTTTTCATATGCATCTGCTAATGTTGTATAGGCTTTTCTAACTCTGGTAATTTGCTCTTTATAACCGGTCGCACCTGTCAAGAATAAAGACAATGATAAAGACGCAACTACGCCAATTATAACAATAACAACAAGAACTTCTACTAACGTAAATCCGAAATTAAATTTATATTTTACCTTATTAAAAAAAATATCTTTCACGTTTACCCTTTCTTTTACTCTTTTTGCTAATTTTACTTTTGTTTTTTCATAATACCATATTTTTATAAATTTGTCATACTTAAATTGAATGACATTTACTCAAAAAAAAGAGACTTTTATTTTCTTATAAAAGTCTCTTTTATCTTTGTTTACTTTATTTTCCTTATTTACTTCTCTAAAATTAAGCGGCTACGTCAAAGTGTCTTTTACCACCTTTGTGTGGTTTGTGTTTGCCGCCAGCTTTACCAGTTTGTTGGTGGTTGTCATGATGACCTTGAGTTTTTTGACCTTTGCCGTTTTCTTTTGTTTCAACAGCCGGTTGATTTTTTCTGATTTCTTTAACTACATCAGTGATTATTTGAGAAGTTGTTCTTCCTTGTTGACCGTCTTCAGCTAATGCAATTTCGATTTTTTTGCACATGCCAGCACGTTTTTCAGCAGGAATACTGTTATCTTTCATGATTTCGTAGTTTTTAGTTAAATCAGCATATACAGAAGCTGTATCATCAACTACTTTACCGTCAACTTTAACTACCAATGGAGTATTGATTTCTACACCCGGTAAGTCAACTCTGCCGCCTGATGCACCACCGTGTCCGCCGCCGCCGAATAAGTTAGCCAACAATTCTGCGTGATTGCTTGTTGCTGATGATCTGAATGATAATCTCAAACCGTTCATTTTTGCAACGTCAGAGTTTTCTGTAATGAAGTTTTCTTTCTTATCTTGGATTACTAAAATACCGATTCTGTCAGCATCATATGGGCCTGTGTAAGTTTGAGTTGCTCTTTCGCTTAAAGAGCTTGCTTTTTGACCCGGAGCTAATCTTTGAGATGTTTCTGACGGATCAGCTTTCAAAGCACCCATTACTTCTGAGTATTTGAAACCGTTTTGGATATCTAACAATGTAATTTCAGGATCTTGTTTTAATGATTCATCAAATACATCGTACATTTGGTCATAATTTACTTCAATGATGCCTAAACCCAATTCAGGTTCCATTTTTCTGCCTTCTAAAGCGTAAGTTAACATTTTATCACGAGGAGAAAGTTTTCCGTCAACGCTGTTAGAGCTTAATGATTTATCAGGAACATCGTATGCGATGTTTTCACGTAACCATTTTTTATCTACTGATTTATCAGTTTTTGCCAATTGATTTGTTAACCAAGTAGACATACCTTCAGGGAAGAAGTTTGGTCTTTGTTGAACAGGTAATGCTGAGTGGTGTGGTAACAAGTTTGCAGTTCTTGTGAATGAACCTGTATCAGTTGAAGTACCTGTAATAACACTTGCTACGAAGTTTTTAGCAGCTTCGCCGCCTTTTTCAAACATTTTACCTAAAACACCTGTTTTATCAGCTACAATTGTAACTAATTGAGTTGCTGCAGGAACGGCATCACAAACAAGT
>CAYLHN010000198.1:0-2369 GCA_964383455.1 uncultured Muribaculaceae bacterium
AGTGAACCTGTATCAACATGCGGAAATTTTAAATATTCCGCTAATTTGCTTGTTTGAGTACCTTTACCACATGCAGGAGGGCCTAAAAATATCAATTCTTTTTTCATCGTTCTATCCTTTTTATTATAACTATTAAGCATCAATATTTGTTGCATATACAGCATGAGCTTGAATAAAATCTCTGCGAGGTTCTACCTTATCACCCATCAATATATCAAACAACTGGTCACAAAGCATTGCATCCTCAAGATTTACTTTCAGCAAAGTTCTTGTTGAAGGATCCATTGTAGTTTCCCACAATTGTTGAGGCATCATTTCACCAAGACCTTTAAATCTTTGTATTTGAAGTCCTTTAGAACCTCTATCATCTAATATTTTATGCAACTGATCAAATGATTTTATTTCAACAGTTTCGGTATCTGTTTCTAAAAGTAAAGAATCTTCTTCCTCAATCAGATATTCTCTAATTAAAGGATATGCTGTCTTTAAGCGCTTGTATTCATTACTTTTAACTATACTTGGAGTAATTAAAACAAAATCATCATCTGCCAAGTACAATTTTAAGTTGTATTTTGCATTTTCAGCATTATATTTTAATTCAAGTTTGTAATCTTTAGCTTCTGTAATATTATAATTTTCAGCGTGGTCAATTAAATAATGAGAAAGATATTCATAATGTTCATTCATTTTAGCTTGGTCATCAAAATCTTCTTCATGAATATTTGCTCTTACCATACCTCTAAGCATAACAGCAGGAATTCTGCCTAAAATAGGGTTATTATAAGAATTGTAATAAGCTGACATGTTTGAAATAAGCTTCAATAATTCTTCGCCTTGTGCTGATTTAGATTTTGTTTTATCAGACAAGCAAACCGACTTTATACCACGCTCTTTCAGCATTTTATCAAGTGCTTTTTCATCAAATAAATATTCGCTGGTTTTACCCTGTGTAATTTTATACAAAGGCGGCTGAGCAATATATACATAACCTTGTTCAATTAACGGTTTACAATATCTAAAGAAGAATGTAAGCATTAATGTTCTGATGTGAGCGCCATCGACATCGGCATCGGTCATGATAATAATTTTATGATATCTTAATTTTTCAATATTAACTTCTTCAGGATTTCTGCTAATAGTTACACCAAAAGCCTGAACCATTGATTGAATTTCGTTATTAGCATAAATTTTATCCAGTCTTGCTTTTTCAACGTTTAAAATTTTACCTCTCAACGGTAAAATAGCTTGAAACATTCTGTTTCTGCCTTGTTTTGCAGAACCACCCGCAGAATCCCCTTCGACAAGAAATATTTCGCATTTTTCAGGTTCTCTGTTTGAGCAGTCAGCTAATTTACCCGGAAGTGTTGAGTTTTCAAGAACAGTTTTTCTTCTTGTTAATTCTCTTGCTTTTCTTGCTGCTTCTCTTGCTCTTTGAGCCTGAAGAGTTTTTTCAATAATTGTTCTTGCAATTTTAGGATTAAACTCAAGCCATTCTTGGAATTTATCTCTGATAGAATCTTGAACAGCTCCCATTGCTTCCTGACTTCCAAGTTTTTCTTTTGTTTGACCTTCAAACTCAGGATTTGGAAGTTTTACGCTGACAATAGCCGTCAAACCTTCTCTTACGTCATCACCAGTAAGATTTTGGTCAGAATCTTTTAAAATATTATTTTTTCTTGCATAATCGTTTAATACACGAGTAATACCGTTTCTGAAACCTGTTAAGTGAGTACCACCACTGTGAGTATTAATGTTATTTGCAAAAGACAAAATACTTTCATTATAAGCGTCGGTATATTGCATTGCAACTTCTATACGCATATCATCAACCATTTTATCAATGTATACAGGTTCTTCAAACAACGCTGTTTTATTTTTATTTAAGAATAAAACATATTCTGCTATACCGCCTTCGTAGTGGAAAACTTCTTCTTCATTAGTTTTTCCGTCAATAAAAATGATTTTTAAACCTTTATTCAAAAATGCCATTTCACGAAGTCTGTTTGCAATAACATCTTTATCAACTTCAATAGTTTCTTGGAAAATTTCAGGATCAGGCCAAAATCTTGATTTTGTACCGGTTTTGTCTGTATCTCGAATTCTTTCAACCGGAGCTGAAGGTTCGCCTCTAAAGTATTCTTGTTTATAAACACCGCCATCTCTGGAAACTTCAACAACCATTTTTTCAGACAAAGCGTTTACAACAGAAGCACCAACACCGTGTAATCCTCCTGATACTTTGTAACCGCCGTCACCGAATTTTCCGCCTGCATGAAGCACTGTATGAACGATTTCTAAAGCAGACTTACCTGATTCAGGTTTTATATCAACAGGAATACCACGACCGTTATCTTCAACAGTAATACTGT
>CAYLHN010000199.1:0-2349 GCA_964383455.1 uncultured Muribaculaceae bacterium
TTCTTATCTAAACTTTAGGGTTTTAATTAAGTTTGTTACATATCTTTACGAATATGGATAAAAAAATTTAAAACTATTGTATAATACTTATTAACAAGGAGATTAACATGCCTGATTCAGAGAAAGTATTAATTTGTCCCGCTTGCGGTGAAGAAATGAACAAAATATATATTGAAGAAATACAATGTCTTATTGATATATGTTTAGACGGTTGCGGCGGACTATTTTTTGATAACAGAGAATACAAAAAAGTATTTGGAAACGAAAGCGCTATTGATCAAATAAAAGCAGCATTAGAAGGTAAAAACTTCAAACCTGTAGAACCGTCAAAAAGAATATGCCCTGCTTGCGGAATGAAAATGATTACAAACAAAACAAGCCTTGATGGTTCTGTAATTATTGATGATTGCTACGGTTGCGGCGGAAAATTTTTAGACTATGGCGAATTGGACAAAATTAAAGCAGAATTCAAATCTGAAAATGAACATTCTGAAGATGTTATCAAATATTTGAAAAATAAAATGGGTGCAGAATATACTGAGATGCAAGCCTACAAGCTTACCTCAGATAAAAATAAAAAAACAAATATATTAAACAATATAATTAATAAATTTCTCTAATGCAGATTTTAAATAGGTTTCATCCATGCCAAAACCTATTCTGAAAAAGTTTTCACATTCAAATACAGATGCGGGAATTAGTAAAATTCCCGTATTTTTTACTATTTGTTCACAAAATTCTACAGAATTTTTATTTGATTTATATTTTACACAACCTATTGCGCAATCAACAGGTTCTTTTAACCACTTGAAATCTGCTTTTTTCAAAAAATCATCTACAAATTTTTTATTATTTTTTATAATTTTTAAATTTCTGTTTATTAATTTTTCGCGGTTATTAAGGGCAATTGTTGAAACTTTGTCATCTAATGCACTTATACTTATTGTATTATATTGACGATTTTGATTAACCTTATTTATAAAATTTTCATCAGCACAAATCCAACCGAGTCTTATTCCTGCAAGAGAATATACTTTTGACATACTGCCTGTAACTATTGTTTTTTCATAAATATCTGCAAAGCTCTTTGTATCAGGAAGTCCTCTGTAGGCTTCATCTGCAAAAATGAATGAATTGTTTTTTCTTGCTGTATTAATTATTAAATTAATTTCAGTTTCAGTTAATACTGTTCCTAAAGGGTTGTTTGGATTATTTATACAAATTATTTTTGCATTTTCAGATTTTTTTTCGAGATTTTGAAAATCCGTAAATACAACATTAGCACCATAAAATTTCGGAATAGAATAAATTTGTTGGTAACAAGGCGTAACACAAACAACTTTATCATCTTTGCTTATAAAAGTTTTCAAAGCAAGTTCATTTGCACCTATGCCGCCAAGTGTAACAGTAATATTTTGAGGGGTCTTTTTATCATACAAATTACAAATTGCTCGTTTTAACTCTTTTGAACCATACAACTCACCATATCCGAGTCGAATATTCGTCAAATCAATTTCACAGTCACATATTTCTTCAAGTTCTTTCACAGTCAAATTTTGTACACAAGTCTGTGAAAGATCGTATTTTGTTATACTTTCATATTTTGCAATCCAATTTTCAAGCTTAAAATCTTCGACAAGCATTATTTTTTACCTGAAACTGCAAATTTGTTATACAACAAGTCCCGTCTTTTCTGAATATCAGGACTGTTCAAATAATCTTCGTATTTCATTTGGAAATTAATATAACCAAAAGGTGAAATTTCAACGATTCTGTCTGCAACCGTCTGAATAAATTGATAGTCCTGAGATGTAAATAAAACTGTACCTGTATAATCAATTAAAGCGTTGTTCAATGATGTAATCGCTTCCAAATCCAAATGGTTTGTCGGTTCATCAAAAATAAGAACATTACTTTCTGCTATCATCATTTTAGCAAGCATACAACGAACTTTTTCGCCTCCGGAAAGGACATTTACGGATTTTTCCGCGTCTTCACCGGAGAATAACATTCTGCCCAAATAACCTCTTAAATAGCTGATATGTTGTTCTTGAGAAAATTGTCCGAGCCATTTTATCAAATCCATATTTGATTCGAATAAATATCCGTTTTCTTTTGGATAATATGAACGAGTTGCGGTTACACCCCATTTAATTTCTCCGCTGTCGGGTTCTAATTCACCTGCAAGCATTTTAAACAAAGTCGTTATAATTATCGGATTTTTAGCGATAAAAGCTATTTTTTCACCCTGAACTACGTCAAGCGAAAAGTTTTTAATCAATAATTCGTCATTTAAAGATTTATATAGACCTTGTATATGCAAAACATCCTTACCGGGAACTTTTGAAT
>CAYLHN010000200.1:0-2343 GCA_964383455.1 uncultured Muribaculaceae bacterium
TCTATTTCAATATCAAGTCTTAAATCTTCACCTTGACGGGGTGCATTTGGATCCTGTTGTCTTGGAGAACCAAAGCCAAAATCTCCGCCAAAAAATGATGCAAATATTTCACTTAAATCGCCAAAACCGCCTGCAAATGGACCTTGTGTATCAAATCCGGCATTTTTTAATCCGTCTTCTCCAAAGCGGTCATATGTTGCACGTTTATCATCATCCATTAAAGTTTCATAAGCTTTGCCTATTTCTTTAAATTTTTCTTCCGCATCCGGTGCTTTGTTTACATCAGGGTGATACTGTCGTGCCATTTTTCTGAATGCACTTTTTATTTCGTCTTTTGAGGCATTTTTATCTACCCCTAATATTTCATAATAATCTGCCATATTTCAGCTATTCCTTTAATTTTTATTCTGCGGCTGCAACGTTTACAAGTGCGGCTCTTAAAACTTTATCACCAATTTTATAACCTTTTTGAAGTTCAGCAATAATTGTACCTTCTTCATGTTCGCTTGTAGGTGTTTGCATTACAGCTTCGTGGAAGTTAGGGTCAAATTCTTTACCTTCTGTTTCAATTACTTCAAGTCCTGTTTTTTTAAGAGTATCTCTTAATTGATTGCAAACCAGATTAAAACTATCTTTAACTTGCTTACAGTCTTCAATACTTTCAATTGCTTTTTGAGCTCTGTCAAAATTATCAAGAACTTCAATTAATTTTTTTAATGTTTCTTCTGCACCGTATTTTAAAAGGTTTTCACGTTCTTGTGCCTGACGTTTTCTGTAATTGTCAAAATCTGCAGCAAGCCTTACATATTGATTATTAAGCTGGTTATATTTTTCTTGCAAATCATTTTGTTCAGAAACTTCTTCTGTTTCTGTTTTTGTTTCTTGATTTTCTGCTGCATTTTCATCTTTGTTTAAATCCATTTCGTTGTTGAAAGGATTAGTATTTTCTTGATTTTCTTTTTTCTTTGACATAATTTACCTGCCCATAATATTATACATCAATTTTAATTATACGTTATCAATTTTGATAAACAAGTTATATTTATTTTTTTTTAATTATTCTTTTAAAATATTAAGTTTTCATTAATTATTCGGATAATTAATTGATTTTGTTGTATAAATATGGTAAGAATTCAAATACGAAAGGAAATTAGGAGGCAAAAAACATGAAAATCAGACCTATTGGTGACAGAATTGTAATTAAAGTTATTGAAGACACAGCACAAACAGAAGGCGGAATTTTTATTCCTGATAGTTCAAAAGAAATACCTCAATAAGGTGAAGTAGTTGCAGTTGGTGAAGGTAAAACTTTAGATAGCGGTGAAAAAGCACCTGTAAGCGTTAAAGTTGGCGAAACAGTAATTTACGAAAAATACGCAGGCAGAGATATTAAAATTGACGGCGAATTATTAAAAATATTATCAACATCTGATGTTTTAGGTGTGTTGGAAAACTAACGCAATTAATGGTTGTCTTTTCACAACTCACCATTCACAATTCACGAAAAAGTTATCACATTATTTTATAAAGGGAAAGAAAAATGGCTAAAAAAATTGTATTCCAAGAAGAAGCAAGAAAAGCATTATTAAAAGGTATTGACGCAGTAGCGGATGCCGTAAAAGTAACATTAGGACCAAAAGGCCGTAACGTTATTTTAGAAAAGAAATATGGTGCACCTCAAATTGTTAACGACGGTGTAACAATCGCAAAAGAAATCGAATTAAAAGACGGTTTGGAAAATGCCGGTGCACAATTATTAAAAGAAGTTTCATCAAAAACAAATGATGTAGCAGGTGACGGTACAACAACTGCATCTGTATTGGCACAAGCTATCGTAAGAGAAGGTTTAAGAAATTTGACCGCAGGTGCAAACCCAATGTCAATTAAACGCGGTATTGATAAAGCAGTTGAATATTCAGTACAAAAAATTAAAGAAATGTCTAAAGAAGTTGCAGCAAAAGAAGAAATTGCTCAAGTTGCATCTATTTCAGCAGGCAACAATAGTGAAATAGGCGAATTAATCGCTGAAGCAATGGAAAAAGTTGGTAACGAAGGTGTTATCACAGTTGAAGAAAGCAAATCTTTCGGTACAAACTTAAAAGTTGTAGAAGGTATGCAATTCGACAAAGGTTATATTTCACCATACTTTGTAACTGACGCAGAAAGAATGGAAGCAGTTTTGGAAGATGCTTACGTTTTATGTGTAAACAAAAAAATCAACTTAATCCAAGACCTTGTTCCAATACTTGAACAAGTTGCAAGAGAAGGTAAATCATTATTGCGTCCCCGCGCACTACGAGTACGCCCCCTTCGGCGCACTGACCGCCGCCACCACCAACACCG
>CAYLHN010000201.1:0-2275 GCA_964383455.1 uncultured Muribaculaceae bacterium
TTAGTAACTTAGTGCCTCAGTGCCTTAGAGCCTTTTATAATGGATTGCTTCGTTTTACTCGCAATGACGGTCTGTTCACCGTTCACCATTCAAAATTTTTTAAGATTCTGAAACAAGTTCAGAATGACATGTTTTGTCAATTCACAACTCACCACTCACGACTCACTAAAGCAGCTTTTACTCTCGCCGAAACCCTCATTGTAATCGGCATAATCGGTGTAGTTGCAGCATTGACACTACCAAATCTTAACCATGCAACAGGTGACAAAGAAAAAGTTACTCGAGTTAAAAAAGCATATTCAACATTGACAGAAGCAGTTGACAGAATGGAAGCGATCTATGGTCCAACTATTGAATGGTGGGATAAGGATTGTGATAGTTACGTAGATATTGCTAACAAATTTGGTGAAAGAATCACTGAATTTTTAAAAGTAACAAAGAACTGTAAAATGGAAGAAAATGGATGTTGGTATGATTCATCTTCTGATAGTTATAAATTTGTAATGGGTGATAGCACTTCTGTGAAGATATATAACCAAGGACACGCACCATTTATTCATATTTATGTGGATATAGACGGTCCAAACAAAGGTAAGCAAGAAAGTGGTAAAGATATATTTTTATTTCAGGTTGGTTGTACAGAATCCTCATCAACAAAAGGGCTTCAACCTTCTTCTGATGCAAGCAAGTTTGCGGATGTTAATACTACTTCACAAATGGGAGCTTTTGCTGACTGGGTTTTGAAATTTGACAACATGGATTATTTAAAAGTTGATTCAAGCAAAAAATGCAACAACAATCCATCAATTGTTCTTGATGGTATAACTAATACATCTTGTCACTAATATCGAATAAAAATATCGTTGAAAGCGGGATTTTGTGCTTACACAAAATCCCGCTTTCTTATTCTCTTTATTTACAATTTATTAAATTTGTAGTACAATTCTGGCAAAAAATATTTTTACGGTGTTTCAACTATTCAAAGAAAGGATTTATTGTGGATATAAAAAGTATCATTCCGTCATTCGGCGTAAAAAATCAAGCAAAAGTACAAAATAATCAACCAAAAACAAAGCCTATGCCTATGGATAGTGTTAGTTTTTCTCATAGTATAAAGGATAACGAACAAAAATTTGTTGCTTTGCGTGACAGACTAGCTGACGGAATGAAAGAAACCGCAAGCGGTGCTGAAGCTGCTTGTTGGGATTTCTATACAAACAGTACTCCTGAAAATATGGACAAAATGAATAAAGCTCAGGATAAAATGAATGAGTTTTACGATAACAAAGATGTTTATGCTGAATTAAAAGAGATTAATGACAACGGCGGTGTTGCTGAAAAACATCTTAAAAAACAATTAAGAACTTTAACGAGTGCTTTTGGCGATGGTATTGAGTTCAAAGATGAACTTAAGGCTATGAATGAAAAAGAAAATGAAATGTCTCAAAAATTGAATTCTTACCAAATGACGATTGACGGAAAACCTGTTTCAAAGGCTGAAATTTCTAAAATTATGGAATCCGAAACAAATCCTGAAATCCGCAAAAAAGCTGCTGATGCAAAAATCAAATCAGGTGATTTGATTGCTGACGATTTAGTTGAATTGGTAAAAATGAGAAATGATTTTGCCAAGAAAAAAGGTTATGATAACTATTTTGATTATAAAATTGCTCAAGATTACGACATTGAACCAAAAGAACTTGATAAACTTTTGACAGATGTTGCAAAGAATACTAAAAAATCAAACGAAAAAGTTATGGCAGGTATCAAAAATGACTTATCAAAAGCTTTTGGTGTTAAACCCGAGGATTTAAGAAGTTATCACTTTGGATACCTTGCAGGCGAAGACCCTGAAAAGAAAGTTAATGATGTTATAAAATCAAAAGAAGATGTTGTTGATATTTGTAAAAAAGCTTACAAAGGAATGGGTTATGATGTAGACAAATTACCTATTACGTTGGACTTATTCCCTCGCGAAAACAAAAATACACACGGATTTTCATTCCCGATAGAAGCAGGTAAAGATGCCAGAATTTTGGCAAACTTGACTGACAATGCATCAAGTGTAGATACTTTAATGCACGAATTAGGACACTCTGTATTTACTGTAAAAACTGACTCAAAACTACCGTATATGGTTCAGGATACAACAAGTACAATGACAGAAGCTGTTGCTATGATGATGGGTGATATGATTAGAACTGAAGGTCTTGTAAAAGATAGAATTTCACCAGAAGTCAACGAAAAATTTGAAAAATCTTTGGGTAAAGAAGAA
>CAYLHN010000202.1:0-2271 GCA_964383455.1 uncultured Muribaculaceae bacterium
AAATTCTTCCTATAAAAAACAGAATTACAACTGCAAAAACTCTTGTTGCAAGAGCAATTCCCGTATCAGATGCCGTATAATGCATTAAACTTTGGAAAAATTGAGGAAGTAAAATCATTGTGGCACAAACCATCATATTTAATACGACACCCAAAATCGTTCCGACAACAAAATTTGAGTTTTTAAATACTCTTAAATTCACAATAGGTTCTTTTATTTCAAGTTCCCAAACTATAAAAGCAAACATCATAGCTAAAGAAAAAACAGACAGCCAATATATCCAACTACAATCAAACCAGCCGTATTGCTGACCTTTATCCAAGACAACCTGCATTGAAAACAGCCATAAAATCAAAAATGCTACACCTAAAAAATCGACTTTCTCTTTTTTCTTGCTTCTTGTTGTATCGTTTACTATCATTGGAATTAGGATTAAAGATAAAATCCCTATCGGAATATTAATTATAAATATCCATTGCCATGAAAAGTTATCAACTAATAAACCGCCGACAGTTGGTCCCATAATAGATGACACCATAATCGAAAATACAAAAATCGCCATAGCATCGCCTTTTCGATTTTCGGGAAATTCCTGTAACAATATTGATTGAGATAATGGCATTAAAACCCCGCCGCCAACTCCTTGAATAATTCTTCCTATAATCAAAACCAGAAGGCTCGGGGCAAAAGAGCATACGACAGAACCGACAGTAAAAATTGCAATAAATATTTTTAAAAAGTTCAGTCTGCCTAACGTCCTTTCTAACCACCCTGTCAATGGTAAAAATATTCCGTTTGCAATCATATAGCTTGTTACAACCCATTTTGCTTCGTCTGCAGTTGAGCCGAATGAACCTGCTATATGCATTAGCGCTGCATTAGATGAACTTGTTGCAAGGAATGCAAAGAAAGTAGGCATCACTACAATAAGTGATAACAGCCACAAAGGTGATTTTTTAGGGTTTATTTGTTCTTTTAATATTTCCATATTATTCTTTCTTATACCCCTCACCCGAATTTCTAACTTTCAAAGCACGGCTTTTCAAGTTGAAATTCTTCCCTCTCTCTTGACCTGTTCGCACTAAACGGGACTTCGCTACGCTTTCGCCCTCTGCTCGCAGGTCGTTCCCTCAAGGGGCGAGGGGGAAAATTTATTATTTGATTTTTACTTTCGGTACAACGCTCATCCCAGGAGCTATTGTATAGTCAGAAACATCTTCATCAAACACAATTTTTACAGGAATTCTTTGTACAACTTTTATATAACTTCCAACTGCGTTTTCAGGCGGGAACAAACTTGCTTTTGCACCGGATGCCAGTTGAATGCTATCAACTTTACCTTTAAATTTTTTATTCGGGTAAGTGTCAATTTTTATTGTAACCGGCTGACCTTTTTTCATCTTACCGACTTGAGTTTCTTTAAAGTTTGCAACAATCCAGATTTTAGGTGAAACTACACTCATTAAAGGCTGTGCCTTATTTACATAATTCCCCATTTCTACAGAACGGGCAGAAACATATCCATCCTGCGGAGCATAAATTTTAGTATATGATAAATCTAATTTTGCCTGATCAAGCTGTGCTTCTATTTTATCAATATTTGCACCTGTCGCATCATCTTTTGATTTTGTAGAATTTAAAATTGACTGAGTTGCATTTTGTTTTTACAATGCTTGTTTATATTGTGTTTCGGCAGAATCTTATGCTTTCTTTGTGCAAAGCACGTGATCCTGCAATTTTGAATACCGTTCAAAATCTTTTTTGGCAAACTCTAAATTTTTATTTGCATCAGCTAAATTTGCACTTGATTTATCAATATCACTTGTTGAAACGTTTTTATTGGCTTTGGCTTCTTTTAAAGCACTTTCTAACTCTTTAACCTTATTTTCAAAATCCTTTGGGTCAATTTCTAATAATAAATCTCCCTCTTTAACATAATCATTATCATCAACTTTTAGCGATATAACTTGTCCTGAAACTTTTGGTGCTATCTGAACAAATCTGCCTTCAACAAAAGCATCATCCGTTGATTGATAACTTAAAGAGGTTATAAATGCGTGCAAACCAAATAAAATAAAAAATAAGACAACACCTGCCGGTATCAAAACTCTTTTCTTTGCATATTTTTTTAAGTTTTTTCTTCTTCTTTTGTTTAGTCTTAGTTTTGCTTCTTTTTCAAAAACATCTTCGTCTTTTATTTTTCTGATATTTTTCGGCATTTTTCTTTCCTTCTTTCATCCTGGTGTTTCCTCACCCCGTGAGGTAACGACC
>CAYLHN010000203.1:0-2238 GCA_964383455.1 uncultured Muribaculaceae bacterium
GCTTTCAGAACTGAATTTATTAACCGTATTGATGACATTATCGTATTCGCTCATTTAAGCAAAGAAGAAATCAGAGAAATTGTTGATTTGATGATGAAAGACTTGTTCAAACGTCTTGACGAACGTGGATTAAAGATGGAAGTTACCAATGATGTTAAAGACTTCATGGCAACTGACGGCTACAATGAAGCTTACGGGGCAAGACCTTTGAGAAGATTAATTCAACGTAAAGTCGAAGATACTCTTGCTGAAGAAATCCTGACTGGCAAATATCAAGAAGGTGATACAATTGTTCTTGATATGAAAGACGGTAAAATGTTCTTCTCTAAAAAAGGTGAAAACTCAGAAGAAACTAAATCTGAAAACAAAAAAGAAGAACAAGAAAAAACTCCTCAAGAATAATAAATTATAATAGTAAATAAAAAGTTTGATATTTCACATATTGAAATATTGGGCTTTTTATTATATATTAATATAGTACTTGTTTTTTAGTGAAAGGAGAATAAATGAAAATATTTTTTACGAACTTAAAAAAATCAGCTTTTACATTAGCAGAAACTTTAATTGTTATCGGTATTATCGGTGTTGTTGCAGCACTTACATTACCAAATTTAAATCACGCAACTGGTGACAAAGAAACTGTAACTCGTGTTAAAAAGACGATATCTTCACTTACTGATGCACACGATAGAGCATTTGCAACTTACGGCAACGTATCTGAGTGGTCAGAAGAGTGCAGGGAACATATAGGTTCTTGTTGGCTTAACCGTGTCGGAGAATTTTTAAAAGTGTCTAAAAAATGTACAATTGTTGAAGAAGATGAAGAAAATGGTGTTGAAGGTGTAGATTGCAGTTCATTATTAAAAGGAGATTTAAAAGGTAATCTTGTAAATATAAATGAAGGTTCTGTTTTACAATTAGCGGACGGACTAACATTGGCAACTGCAAATGAATCTCCGGACTGTTCAATCAATATAAGCGACGGTAAAAAAGCTTGTTTCTGGCTATTTTATGATATAGACGGGGCAAATAAAGGTAAAAATCAATTTGGAAGAGATATTTTTTTAATGTACGTTGGTGATGAGGGTCTATTATATCCAAGATGGCAAAACGATGTTGCAAGAGATGTCAAAGAATGCATCGGCATGAAATTCAGTTGTGCTTGGTGGGTTATGGAACACGATAATATGGATTATTTAAAAGCAGACAGCGAAGGTAAATGTCCAAACGGCACAGAGTTAAACGAAAACAACTTTAGCTGCAATTAAATAATTGCTTACTATAATATTCAAAAAAATGCCGCCCTATGGGCGGCTTTAAATTTGGTTTTTGGTTTTGGTTATTTTTGGTTTTTGGTTTAATTAAAATTTGGTTTTGTTTTTAGGTTTTGGGTTTATTGTTAATTCTGTTTATTAAGCGTATTGTGGAGCTGCTTCTTTGATACCGTTGTTGATTGCTTGATCCATTTGGCTTAATTCTGCTTCTGCCATTTTTAATTGTTGTTCTAATTTTAACTTATCATTTTCCATTGCTTTTTCTTTAACGTGCAATCTTGCTTGTTCTGCTTTTAAGAATTGTGCTTTTTGTTGGTCATATAAGTTTTTGAACACTAATTGTTGATATTGTGATTGGGCTGTTGCATCTTGACCTTGTTGGCCACCTTGTAACATTGCCATATTTTGACTTGCGGCATTCATTGCGTAATTGTGAGAACCTACCATATATTGGCTCATTCTTCCGAACATTGTTGCAGGTGCTGTTGTTAAATCATTCATTGATACTTCACCATCTGCAATTGCTGCTGTATATGATTGCAAGTCTTGTAATTCTTGTGTTTTTTGCATTAATTTGTAGTTTAAGTCATTTACTTGATTCTTTAATGACAATTTTCTTGCAAATAAAACTAAAAAAGACATTTTTTTAACCCCTAACCAAAGTTATTTATTTAATTTCTAACCAAATTTTTAAAATCTTAGAACTTTACGTTTATTTAACCTTATTTCGTAAGCCCTGAAACCTTAACCTTTTACCTTACATTTATATAAAGTATTTCGAAACTCAATAATTGCCATGTTTTTGACGTTTTATTAAGTTTTGTAACAAAAATATTCTTATCAAAACCATGATACAGCAAGGCTTTTAGCCAAAACACTTATAAATAAAGCTTTTGGCAAAATCAATTATATTTAAAATTTTAATTAACCTTTTACTGCGCCTTCGTTTTCACCTGAAATAAAA
>CAYLHN010000204.1:0-2189 GCA_964383455.1 uncultured Muribaculaceae bacterium
CCAATCGAAACTACCCTGTCTTCATCTTCGTATGTTTCGCCAAATAAAGCCATTGCACCCGTTGCTATTGCTTCATCAATATTCATAACTTTTGTTGTTACATCCAAATCCTGATTAATCCATTCATTAATCAAATCTTCTGTTTTTTGAATTTCTTGCTTTGTCATTGCTCTGTCAAAAGTGAAGTCAAAACGCATTCTGTTTTCTTCAACCTGAGAACCTGCCTGATGAACATCACCGGACAAAACATGTTGCAAAGCAGACTGTAACAAGTGAGCAGATGTATGGTGAACTTTAATTTGTCCTCTGCGTGCTTTATCTATTACGGCATGAACTGTTGAACCTAATTCAATTTCTCCGTTTAAAAGTACACAACGATGAACAAAGAGTTTATTTACTTTGAAAGTTGTAAGAACTTCTAATTTTAAAGTGTCATTTTCGATTATACCGCTATCACCGACTTGGCCGCCGCATTCAGCATAGAACGGAGTTTTGTCAAGAACAACATCAATATAGCCTTCACCTTCAAGAGTTTCGAGAATTTTTGCATCACATTCCAAGTCAGTATATCCTACAAAATTTGTTGCCCCAACCTTTTCTTCAACTTTGGCGTATTTAATATCACCTGTTACGGAAATCTTTTGTGTTGCTGCTTTTGCACGGTCTTTTTGTTCTTTCATTGCAACTTTGAAACCGTCTTCATCTACATTTAAGCCGTTTTCTTGTGCAATTTCTTTTGTAAGCTCAAATGGGAAACCGTAAGTATCATACAATTTGAAAGCATTTTCGCCATCAATATCTTTTTTATTGTCAATAAATTCGTTTAATAACTTATAGCCTCTGTCAAGAGTTTTGTTGAAACGTTCTTCTTCTTTTTTTATAACATCTTTGATTTTGTCTTTGTTTTTTGCTAAATCAGGATAAGCACCTTTATAATTTTCAACAACGACATCAACTAATTTATGTAAGAATGGTAAATCCATACCCAAAATTTTACCGTGTCGTAATGCACGACGTAAAATCATTCTCAAAACATAACTTCTGCCTTCGTTACCCGGGATAACACCGTCATTAATTAAGAAAGTTACACATCTTGCGTGATCAGTTATAATACGCAAGGAAACATCTGTTTTTTCTGATTTTTTGTAAGGAACACCGCTCATTTCAACAACTTTGTCTAAAATTGGTTTTAACAAATCAGTTTCAAAAGTTGAAGTAACTCCTTGGCAAACCATTGTAATACGTTCTAAGCCCATACCTGTATCAACATTTTTTGATTCAAGCGGAGATTGATTACCTTCTTCGTCTTGGTATAATTCTGTAAATACAAGGTTCCAAATTTCAACCCAGCGGTCGCATTCACAAGTATCAATACCGCAATCGTCAGAGCATTTGAATTGTTCGCCTAAATCGTAGTGAATTTCAGAGCAAGGTCCACAAGAACCTGAAGCTCCCGGAGGTCCCCAAAAATTATCTTTTTTCCCTTTACGTTTAATACGTTCAGCTGGAACACCGATACTGCGCCAAATTTCGTAAGCTTCATCATCGGTTTCAAAAATAGTAACCCAAAGACGGTCTTTATCTAATTTTAAGACATTTGTAACAAAATCCCATGCCCAAGGTATAATTTCTTTCTTGTAGTAATCTCCAAAAGAGAAATTACCAAGCATTTCAAAGAAAGTATGATGACGAGGAGTGCGTCCTACGTTTTCGATATCAGAATCTTTACCGCCCGCACGAGCACATTTTTGACAAGAGGTTGCACGAGCAGGGTCATAAGGCGATTTTACAATACCCAAAAATATAGGTAAAAATTGTAACATACCTGCAGTTGTTAAAAGTACAGTCGGGTTGTCAGGAACAAGCGATGAACTTTCAACGATAGTATGTTGATGTTTATCTTTGAAAAAATCTAAATATAATTGTCTGATTTCGTTACCTTTAAGCATAAATTTTCCTCATCTTTTTCAATAAATTATAGAAAAATTATACATTAAAAATTTTGTACTTGCACATAAAAATTTTGTGTGCTAAGATGAGCATACGAGAATTAAATTAATGTCATTGGTCGTTTTAACTTGAATACGACTTGACTAAAAAAGATGTAAGCGTCCGTAGCTCAGCTGGATAGAGCATCTGCCTTCTAAGCAGAGGGTCGCGCGTTCGAATCGCGCCGGGCGTAAATTAAA
>CAYLHN010000205.1:0-2188 GCA_964383455.1 uncultured Muribaculaceae bacterium
CATTAGAAGAACTTGGTATTGGTTTTGTTCCGTTTTCACCGCTTGGTAAAGCTGTCCTCACAGGAAGATTTAATAAAGATACAAAATTTTAAAATAATGACTTCAGAAGCACAATTCCGAGATTTTCTTCAGGAAATTGGGAGCATAATGTCAAACTCGTTGATTATGTAAATGAGCTTGCAAATAAGAAAAATTGCACTCCGGCTCAGATTGCACTTTCTTGGTTACTTCATCAAAAACCTTTTATTGCTCCGATTCCGGGGACAAAAAAGGTTACAAGAATTCAGGAAAACATATCGTCAGAAAATATCATATTTACTCCTGAGGAGCTATCTGATATTCGAAATCATCTTGATTCAATAAAACTTACAGGGCATAGATACAATGATGCTCAAGAAAAATTAATAAATAAGGATTAATAAAGGAGAAAATGATGAAAAAAATAATGTTAATAGTTTTAGGAATACTTATAGTTAGTGCAGGAGTTGTTTTTGCACTTAATAACAATACAAAAGCAAATGCAGACACTTCTGCAAATAAAAATGTATTGGTTGCATATTTTTCAGCAACAGGAACAACAAAGAAAGTTGCCGAGAATTTAGCCAAAGCAACGGGCGGTGATTTATACGAAATTAAACCTGTAAAAGCATATACAAACGCTGATTTAAATTGGCACAACAACAATTCAAGAAGTTCTGTTTGGTACCATCGCCGATAATCTCCGCATGGGAAAGAGCGATGCAACCAAAGATATATTTAGGATTCCCTATTTGGTGGGGAACTGCACCGAAGGTTGTGCATACATTCCTTGAAAAATATGACTTTTCAGGAAAGAAAATTATAATCTTTGCAACATCAGGTTCAAGCGGACTTGGAAACACCACAAACACTTTAAAACAAAGCGTTTCAAAAACCGCTACAATTGTTGAAGGCGATGTTTTAAATTCCAATCCATCAGTAGAAGAGTTAAAACAATGGACTAAGAAGTTTTAATTTTCACAAAACATATATAAACGTTATTGTTTTGCAAAAAGTTTTAATCCAATTACCCCTATTATAATAAGGATAATTGATACGATTTGTGCAACTGTCAATTTTTCGCTAAATAACAAAACTCCGAGAACTGTTGTTCCGATTATTCCAAAAGCAACCCACATCACATAAGCCATACCAAGAGGAAGATATTTTAACGCTAATGCTAAAAATACGGCACTCAAAATATATGTGACAGCAGTAATTATTGATGGAATTAAAACACTGAAACCGTTTGAATATTTCATCGCAATTGCCCATACAATTTCAAATATTCCTGCTAAGAGCAGCATTATCCATTTCATAAATTTACCTCATTTTCTAAAACGAATTCTGCAAAATCTCTTATTTTTGTTCCTTTATGCTTGTGCTGCGGATCTATTTTTTCAAAATAACAGTTTGGTATATCATTTGTTTTCAAATTTATTTCAATGCAAGGCGTGCATCCTAAATTGTGATTTGCAGGGTGATATTTGCATTTTGTATTTTTGCAGGTACATAATTCTTTTGCATCCATTTGTAATTACTCCTCTGCTTCAATCTTAAATATTACAGGACGAAGTCCGTCGTTGCAAGAACAAATCGCCACCCCGGGTTTTCTTATCCAATCGCCGTAATAGAATAATTCTTTTGTCGCACCGCCGTGAGAAAGTGCGAAAACATATTGATAAATCGCTTTCCAAGCTTCATTACAAAAACCTTCAGGACATTTCCAATCGGCATAGAAAACTTGTCCTTCTTTTAGCATTGGGCAAGGTGTTAAACCTTCAACGCCATATTCTTTAGCAAGTTCTTCATCAAAATTCCGTTTCAAAACCGTTATTTTACATTTTTTCATTTTGACCTCTGTTCCGTATTTTGTTTTTCTAGACATTCTTCACATTCTGATGTTAATTTTTCTTCTTTCATACATTCTTTTGCCCAATCGCCAAGCATCGTCAAAGCAGGGATTACTTTTTTACCTTTTTCAGTCATTGTATAATCCATATGTGGCGGGACTTCGTTGTATTGATGTCTTGTTATAATTCCGTCATGTTCCAATTCTCGCAATGATTGAGATAGCATAACATTTGAAACATTTCCCAATTTCTCTTGTATTTGTCCAAATCTAACGGTACCGCATGTTTCTAAAATGCAGAGAATAGGTCATTTCCAC
>CAYLHN010000206.1:0-2180 GCA_964383455.1 uncultured Muribaculaceae bacterium
TATTTATTTTACAATTATTTATATTCTTAGTGCCTTACTGCCCTAGTATCTTAGTATCTTATCTCTGCTCACTCACCACCGTTCACTTTTCACACTCTTACTGCCTTACTGCCTTAGTATCTTAGTGCCTTATCTTTATACAAAATAAAAAGTTGCAGTTATTATGACTGCAACATTAAATAAACACGAGGATATTAAGAGAGAGTATAAAAGCTTGTCTCACGGGACTTTACATAAATTTGCAAATTCACCGTTTTTATTTTTTATTGTAATTTCTTAATCCTTACTCTTATATAAAGTATTTTTTGGTTTAAAAATTGCCTTTGTAGTATTCATGCTGGTTTGCGGATTTTGGCAAGTGCGCCGTGTGAACCTGAACTTGTTTCAGGGGAACCCAGCACGTCACTGTGAACAACATGACGAAGCGCTGTTTTCGTAAGAAAACAAAAGCTGAGTGCTAATGTTGTGAACTGCCAATAATCCAAGAGCGGATTATTCGGGTACGCACAGCCTTTTTATTTCGTTTTAATTTGCTGTCGCAAATTAGCACTCACTCAGGCTATTTGCTCTTACGAGTTCCGCTCACTGCGTTCGACTCCACTCTACCGAAAATCCTCAAAATTGCCTTTGTAGTATTCATGCTAGTTTGCGGATTATTCGTCATGGTTTACAGATAAAAAATAGGTTCAACATTTTGTTGAACCTATACTTTATCTATTTTTTAAAAGGTAATTTTTACACCAAGACCAAAGCCGGTGTTGCTGCCGCCACTAGCTTTTGGCGTACTAATAGTCACAGCTTTAAGCTCAACTGTTGTTCCTTTTTTAGTAGTAGTAGAAGCTATTGTTGTTCCACTTGTTCCGTTGCCTGTATGAGGGTTATTATCTGCAGGAGGATTAGTACCGCCACCTTGTTGTGGAGGTGGGTTTGTACCTCCCTGCCCCTGATTTGAATCTGTTTTTTGTACAGGTGGATCGTTTGGCATTGGAACTACATCACCAAGTCTGTTAAATATTCCGTTTGAATCAAATTTTATTCCTTGATTTGATTTCAATGTTGCAGTGTTCAAAGGACTGTTTTCTTTTTCCGATTTTGCAACTTTTGCATCAGCAACCTTATTTGCATTTTGCTGAACTTTTGCATTGTTATAAGCTGAAGCTGTCAGTTTTCCGAAACTATTTTTATTAAAATTAATACCCATACGCACACCCATTTTAACCTTTCTTATAATTTTGCTTACTTCATATATATCGGTTTATCTATGAAAAACTTTAACATTTATTTATTTATTTTTTTTACAAGAAAAAATAAATAAGCATTATAAGTGCATTTCAGCCAAAAACTCACATTTACAAATGTTAACATTTGCAATTGAGCACCATAAATTTGATAAATAAGAGACGAGGCATGCCTTTTGGCATGCCTCTTTTATATAATATATGCAGAAAAAAACAAATATTAACGTTTTGAGAATTGGAATCTTTTTCTTGCTCTTTTGCGACCATATTTTTTACGTTCTTTAACGCGTGGGTCACGAGTAAGCAAGCCTTCAGCTCTTAGTACATTTTTATATTCTTCATTTACTTTTACTAAAGCTCTTGCAATACCATGTCTTATAGCACCGGCTTGTGAAACAACTCCGCCGCCAACTGCTTTTACTCTAACATCATAATTTTCTTGATTTTCTGTCAATACTAATGGTCTATAAACCATCATTTCAATAGCAGGTTTGTTTCCGATATGATCCATTAATTTTCTACCATTAACGAAAATTCTGCCTTTGCCTTTTACTAATTTTACAACTGCAATTGAAGTCTTTCTACGACCTGTTGCAACAAATTCTTTATCTGCCATTATTGAGCCTCCTTTTCTAATACGATAGGTTTTTGAGCTGCATGCGGATGTTCAGGTCCGGCATACACTTTCAATTTTGTAAATTGAGTATCACCTAAAGTATTGTGTTGAAGCATGCCTTTTACAGCTTTTTCAATTGCTAATCTTGGATCTTTTTCCATTAATTCTTTGAAACTAGCACTCTTTAATCCACCCGGATACATTGTGTGGTGGTAATAAATTTTGTCAGTTTCTTTGTTACCTGAAACTTTAACTTTTTCAGCGTTAATTACGATAACAAAATCACCGGTATCAACATTTGGCGTATATTCCGGTTTATTTTTACC
>CAYLHN010000207.1:0-2165 GCA_964383455.1 uncultured Muribaculaceae bacterium
ATAATTTAAACCATATTCGTCATTATAATATTCACAAGCTTTGATTCCAGCTAATTTAGCTAAACCATATGCTTCATTTTCAGCTTCTAATTTTCCAGTGAATATAGTTTCTTCTTTCAATGGTTGTGGTGCATTATCTGGATAAACACATGAACTACTAATAAATATTAAGTTTTTAACATTATTTTTAAATGCACTGTTTATAACATTGGTTTCAATTTGCAAATTTTCAATTAAGAATTCTGCAGGATTTAATCGGTTTTCTTCTATACTCCCTACTTTTGCAGCTGCTAGGATTACTGTGTCGATTTGTGTTTTTTTGAAAAATTCTTCAACGTCTTTTTGGTTTCTTAAGTCTAATTCTTTTGATGTGCGAGTTATTAGTTCGTATTCTTTTTTTTCATTTAATTTTCTTATTAGGCTTGATCCAAGCATTCCACGGTGTCCTGCAACATATATTTTTTTTGGCATTTTTAATCATCTTTTAATTGTTTTAAATCAGATTGCACCATTTTTTTAACTAGATTTTCGAAGCTTGTTTTTCGTGGATTCCAGTTTAATTTGGTTTTTGCTTTTGTTGGATCTCCACATAGTGTTTCAACTTCTGCAGGTCTGAAAAATTGTGGGTCGATTTCGATTATGGTTTCTCCAGTGGCAATGTTTATTCCTTTTTCGTTTATACCTTCTCCTTCCCATTTTAATTCTATTCCAAGTTCTTTAAATGCATATTCACAGAATTCACGTACACTATGCATTTCTCCTGTTGCTATTACAAAATCTTCGGGTTTATCATTTTGTAACATTAACCACATACATTCAACATAATCTTTTGCATATCCCCAGTCACGTTTTGCATCTAAATTTCCTAAGTAGAGTTTATCTTGCATACCAAGTTTGATTTTTGCAGCTGCTAATGTTATTTTTCGGGTTACGAAGTTTTCACCTCTTCTTGGAGATTCATGGTTGAAGAGTATACCGTTACATGCGAAAATATTATATGATTCGCGGTAATTTTTTATTATCCAGTATCCGTAAAGTTTAGCAACACCATAGGGGCTTCTAGGATAAAAGGGTGTTGTTTCTTTTTGTGGCATCTCTTGTATTAATCCAAATAATTCTGATGTGGATGCTTGATATATGCGAGTGTTTTTAAGATTTAATATTCTAACTGCTTCAAGTATTCTTAATGTTCCTAGTGCATCAGTATTTGCAGTGTATTCTGGCATTTCGAATGATATTTTAACATGTGATTGTGCAGCTAAATTGTAAATTTCATCAGGTTTTATTTTACTGATAATTGAAATTATATTTTCAGAGTCAGTAATATCTCCATAATGTAAGTGTAAGTTTTCATTAGATTCTATTGCTTTAATTTTTTCACGATTATCTGTTGAACTTCTACGTATTATTCCATGAACTTCATATTTTTTATTTAATAGGAATTCTGCTAAATATGATCCATCTTGTCCAGTGATTCCTGTAATTAGTGCCTTTTTCATGTTCACATTCCTTCTTGTTAGTTTTTAAATTCGTAAATTTTTTTATATACTTCAATTACTTTACCTATTATTAAGATTGCGGGTGTTTTTATTTCTTTTTCTGAAATATTTCCAAGTGTTCCAAAGATTATATTTTCTTCAGGTAATGTTCCACTTTCAATTACACATGCAGGTGTGTCTGGTGAACGATATTTCATTATTTCTTGAGTGTTTGATTTTATATTTCCTATTCCCATTAATATTATTAGGGTATCTGCAGTGTAATCCCATTTTACTTGTTTTTCTTTTTTTGTAGGGTCTTCATGACCAGTAACAACGGTGAAACTTGTTGCAACTGCTCGATGGGTGATAGGTAATCCTAGACTGGTAGGTGCTCCAATTGCAGAGGTAACTCCAGGAATTACATTAAATTTAATATTATTTTCTATTAATTCTAATATTTCTTCCCCGCCTCTTCCAAATACAAATGGGTCTCCACCTTTTAAACGAACAACATTCTCATATTCTTTAGCATTATCTACAATTATTTGATTTATTTCTTCTTGTTTTTTATAATGTTGTCCTGCTTTTTTACCTACATATATTAGTTTTGCAGTCTCTGGAGCATGTTTTAATATTTCTTCATTTGCAAGACGATCATAAATAACAACATCTGCATTATTAAGA
>CAYLHN010000208.1:0-2164 GCA_964383455.1 uncultured Muribaculaceae bacterium
TATTTAAAATTTTAATTAACCTTTTACTGCGCCTTCGTTTTCACCTGAAATAAAACAGCCTTCGCAGTCCGAAAAATCTGATTAGAAGTGAAATACCTTGAAGATAAAATAGAATAAGAAAGTAAAGGTGGTTATGAAGAAATATAAACAATTAAATTATGAGGATAGAATAGCAATTAGATATGGATTATTTAAAAAGATAAGCATACGGGAAATTTCCCGTATGCTCGGACGCAGCTCTATTACCGTATCTCGCGAGATAAAGCGTGGAATTAGTCTTGATGGAACATACTTTGCAGAATCAACACAAAGATTGATAAATAAAAGAAAATTGAACGATAAGAGGTTTAGAAAAGGGAAAATACCAATAGTTCACGAATATATAAGAAAAAATTAAAGGACAAACAATCTCCACTACAAATACAAAATCAGATATTAGAAGATACCGGATATTATCTAGGAAAAGACGCAATATATGACCACATATACAAAACAGGAATAAAACTAACGGAATTATTAACAAGGAAACACAAACGAAAGCAAAAACGAAAGGGCAAGAAAGTGGAAAAACACCTGATACCAAATAGAATAGATATTGATTACAGACCGATAGAAGCAGATTTTAGGCTCGAATTCGGACATTTGAAGCTAACACAATAGTTTCTTGTAAAGGTTCTAAATCTGCCCTTTTAGTAGTTGTTGACAGATTATCTAGAAGAACAAAAATCTAAAAACTTGAAAGGAAATTAACCGACCTTACCAGTTCCTTAATTGTAGTCGAATTAAGCGAATACAATATCACGCATCTACATACTATCACATATGACAACGGAAGTGAATTTGTTGAGCATGAAAAGGTTAATAAAACATTACAAATGAAGTCTTATTTCTGTAAACAATTTCATAGTTGGGAAAAAGGTATGGCAGAAAATATCAATGGTTTGATTAGACGCTGGTTTCTTAAAGGAACAAATTTTGATTTTGTTTCAGATGACGAAATTCAAAAAGTGGAAGATTGTATTAACAACAGAGAATTTGAAGTCTTAAATTGGTTGACTCCTAATCAAGTTTATGAGAATTTATTACAAAGTGTTGAAGTTTAAATCAGAATTCAGGAACTAAGCTTATGTAAAATTATGTAACAAATTGATAATATTATGTCAATTAAATTTTTTAGGATAGTTTATGGTCGTGTAACTATGTGTAAGGAAGGAAATTAATAATGAAAATTACATCGAATGTGTCAAATCCAAGTTTTACTGCACAATTTAAGAATAACAAAGTAACTGCAGAATTAATTAAAGATATGAATAATAATCAAGCAGAAAGATTCAACAAAGCTTTAGTTAAATTAAATAAAATGGATAAAAAAGATGTTTTTGAAATTGAAAAACAAGAAGGGCGTTTTGTTGACCAAGATGGCGTTTATAATAAAAAATACAGTATAAATAATGTAAATAAAGAGTTAATACCACCTTCAGGACCAATAGGTGGCGTACGATTTTTAAATGGCAGTATAAATAATATGTATACGATTGAGCAAATAGTTAGTACAGTTGAAGATTTAGCTAATGGTCACTATAATGATAGTATGTTTGTACCAAAAAATAAGCAAAGTGCATTAGATATGCTTGCTTAAATTTTTGTTAGTTTTATATGAAAAGTAATAGACGTAAGGTTACTTTTTTACGTCTATTATTTTTTGCGTTGTAAAATATAATCTCTTTAACTTTAATATAAGACAAAAGTTTTTTATAATTAATGTTCTGCTGTCAAAACTTTATCAATAAGTCCGTATTCTTTTGCTTCAAGAGCAGATAAATAATGGTCACGTTCACAGTCAGCAACAACTTTTTCAACTTCTTGACCTGAATTTTCTGCAATAATTTCTGTTAGCATTTTTTTCATTCTTAAAATTTCTTTTGCTTCAAGTTCAATATCAGTAGCCTGACCTTGCGCACCGCCTAATGGTTGGTGAATCATTATTCTTGCGCTAGGTAAAGCCATTCTTTTACCTTTTGCACCTGAGCATAATAAAAATGCGCCCATTGAAGCAGCTTCACCGATACATATAGTTGAAACATCAGCTTTAATTAATTGCATTGTGTCGTAAATAGCCATACCTGCAGTAATTACACCACCCGGACTATTTATATACATCATA
>CAYLHN010000209.1:0-2134 GCA_964383455.1 uncultured Muribaculaceae bacterium
TTGCCTTATTCGAGAGAAATTATATTTAAGCGTGATGAATATACATGACAGTATTGAGGTAAAAAACTTCCGGGAAATGAACTAACACTGGACCACGTGTATCCAAAATCAAGACTGGGACCTGATTCTTGGGAAAATATTGTTGCCTGTTGTAAAGAATGTAATCAATATAAAGCAGACAGAACCCCAAAAGAAGCAGGCATGAAATTGTTAAGACGCCCTGCAAGACCAATCGACGGAAAACTTTTTGAACTTTCAAAAAGCAGTAGTAAAAATGTTTCACAGTGGATTAAATACTATAAAACTGCCTGATGGAAAATTTTGTGAATTTTTTTTACAAATCAGGCAATTTTTTTTGGAAACATGTTTTTATATATCTGTAGGCAGGAAATTTTAATTTGGTGGTTTAAAGGAGTCTTAATGTTTAGTGAAGAATTTATGCATTTTTTAATCAAGTATCAACAACCGGCTGAGCCGCCTAAAAAAATAGATGAGATAAAAACTATTTCTTTTAAGAAAAGCGGTAATAAACTTGCGGAAATTCTGCTTACTGTAAAAAAATAGTTTTAATAAAATAATTTTGAAAAAGAGTTTAGTTTTATTGCTAAGCTCTTTTTTTTGTGTTAGTATCACTTCAAAGAGGATACTATGGATAAACTTTCGACATTTATTATTGATTCAGATAATAATTCCAGAGAAATTTTAAGAAATTACGCAAACAGTCTTGATTTTATTGAAATTACAGATTGTTATAATAATATGAAAGACGCTTATGATGCTCTTTTAAAAGAACAGCCAAAAATTGCTATTGTAGATTTGAGTAATGCTCCTGATAGAGTTTTTGAATATATAGAAAAAGTTTTAAATAATCAAAACAAAACTAAATTTATTGTTACAGCTTTAAGTTATGATACGGATTCGATTATCAAGGCCATGCGTGCAGGTGCAAGAGAATTTTTGCCAAAGCCTATTATAAAAGACGATTTTGAAAAAACTTTGAAAAAAATAAAGGAACAGGCATTTGGTACCGATAAAACTACAAATTGTAAAGTTATAACTCTTTTTTCAAATAAAGGCGGTATTGGTAAAACCTCAATAGCAACAAATTTAGCTTTAGAGATTGCAAATATTACAAAAGAGAAGGTTGCACTTGTTGACATGAATTTTCAGCTTGGTGATGTTGCGACATTTATGGATATAAAACCTTCATTTGATATTTCATATGTTGTTAATAATCTTGATGGAACAGATGATTCATTTTTGCTAAGTACATTGGATAAATACAAAGATACAAGTTTATATATTCTTGCTGATCCTCCATATATGGAGCAGGCTAAAGATATTACGCCGGAGCAAATATCAAAATTATTCGATGCATTAAGACAAACATTTTCCTATGTAATTGTAGATACAAGCAATGTTTTTTACGGTAAAACAATAACTGTTTTGGATAACACGGATTTTATCATGCTGGTAACAATCGTAAATTTGCCTGCGATAAGAAATTGTCAACGCTGCTTAGATATTTTTGACCGATTAGGGTACGATAAAGAAA
The DNA here is from genome assembly GCA_964383455.1 of uncultured Muribaculaceae bacterium. Taxonomy (GTDB): domain Bacteria; phylum Cyanobacteriota; class Vampirovibrionia; order Gastranaerophilales; family Gastranaerophilaceae; genus UBA6984. The sequence continues at coordinate 1,556 of CAYLHN010000209.1, forward strand.
AGACAAAAATTGTTATAAACCGTTATATGGAAAATGATGAAGTTAAAGCCGAAGATTTGGAAGAAGCCTTAAATCAAAAGGTTTACTGGAAAATTCCAAATAATTATTTTACAATTATGTCTTCAATAAATAAAGGTTTACCTGTAAGCTATATTAATCCAAGTTCAAATGTTGCTCAAAGTTATCGTGAATTGGCAACAGTGTTGTCTGATAATATTTACAAACAAAAAGTTGCAAAAAGAATACATAGAAATCCATTAATTGATTACAGAAAATTAATTGAATAATTTTCAGAGAACGGATGAACGGATATTTTTTATTTTAACCCGCATGGCGCGGGTTATTTTTTGTAAAAAATGTCAAGGCTGTGCGTGCCCAAATAGTTCAAGAACCTCGTCAGTACTGCAAAGGCAATTTTTAAACCAAAAAATACTTTATATATATACAATAAAATATATTAATCATGTTTCTTGGCGTATGCACAAAAAGTGCATTAATGTATATTGTTAAGAAATGTTAACTTGCATGTGAGAAAAAAAGCAATTATTTTGTCTTGAAAAACTTTATATAAGTACGAGA
>CAYLHN010000210.1:0-2131 GCA_964383455.1 uncultured Muribaculaceae bacterium
AATCGAGACTTTATAGCCCTCAGGCAGCAATGCTTCAGCCTTCTCTACCATCACCAGGGTATCCATCTGCTGCTGACCATACCTGATAGCCGGCTCTGTCATTTCTGCCCATAACCGCAACTTGTGCATCAGGTAACCAATATGCTGAATATGTATCATAACCTGTTGCTTCTCTTTCAGGTAACGGAATATATTCGATATTACCGTAAGGTCCGATTACACGTCTGTTACCGATTGAGTTTCCGCCTTCAATTACGTGAGATTCAGTAAAGAAGTATTGAATATCATTGTTTTGAAGAGTAACTTCAATAGCAGGACGCCATTTCTTTTCTCCGTCAGAACCTGTATATTGATAACCTTGTCTGTAAGCACATTCAGGTAACCAACAACCCATTGCTTTTTTACCAAATAAACGTTTTGTTGTATCTGAACCAACTTTGAATTGAGCGTTCAAGTTATTATCGGTTGCAAGTAACGGAGAGAATCCGTGAGTTGCACCTGAGGTTGTAATTTCGATACAGCCCAAATCTTGGTATTTTTTGAATGCTGCAACAAGATTTTTATTGTATCTGTTTACAAAATGATCTTTCATTTTTGTTAAGTGGTTGAAGCAGAAATTTGCAAGATAACTCAAATGTTCTGAGTGTTCAACTTCAGGATCGGGATATCTTTCAACGTCTTCTGCAGCAGCTTTGATTCTTGTATCCATATACTCTACAAAGCCATCTTGTAAATGTTTGTCATTTAATTGTTCAGCCAAAATCGGTGTAATACCAACTGTCAACTTAGCTTTAATTCCATCTTCTTCATACAATTCAGAAATTGCATCTAAAAGAGGAACATAAGTTTCTAACATACATTCATACAAATTTTCTTCACCAAACGGCCACATACCTGCTTTACGATAATATGGCAAGTGACTGTGTAACATAAAAACAAATTGTCCTACTGACATGGTAAATGCCTCCATATATTATATTTCGTGTTTATCTCTTATCAAGGGTAAATTGTAACTATAAACAATTATTTCCTTTTTCAATTTATAACATAAATAAGAATTTTTTGTTATAAATTATAGGCCTTTTGTATCGTATTGTTACAATTTTTTCATTAAATAGCCTACCTCGACAATCTGATTATATACCGAACGGTATATAATGTCAAGTACATCTTTACAAAAATAAAAACTAAGGTGTGAGCCTTAGTTTTTCTGAGTTTTATTAAATACATTTTTTACCGAACACAAAATATTTTGACTAAAAGTTTTAATTTTTTCTTTTAACTTTTCTCCAAAATCATGCAATTTTTCTTTGAATGTTTTCTTTTGTGGTTTATCTTCAACCTGCATTTTTTGTGTTTCAAAATACATTGGTTTCTTCAAATCTTCATATTTCTTTTTTAATTTTTCCTCAGGAGATAATTCAGGACCTAAACCAGCGTAAGGGTCAGGCTTCCAGTCTTTTGGAGGAAGAATTCCGGCAGTAAATGTGTCTTTTTCCAAAGCTTTAGGCATAGATACCGTATCAGTGTGATTACAGCAATCGCAGTGACAATGACATTGACATTGGCTTGTTTGCGTTGGTAAGACCATAGTTGAATTAATCATGATTTTTCCTTCCTTACAGATATTTTAAATGCTCTAAAAAAAATTTTTGCTAAAATTTAATGTAATGTTAATAATATTTTACAAAATTGAACAGATTTTAAGATGAAACTTGCAAATAAAAATTATTTATAATAAGATGGAACTTGTCAGAAAACCCTCACGTTGAATATGAATTCCAATAAGCTAAAAAGCTTTTATTTTGGCGTATTCAAGAAAATAGAAATTAGTTATTACTTTATAAAGGAAGGTAAAAATGTCAAACGAAGAAGAAAAATTAGAACAAGCTGAAGCGACAGAAGTTGTTGAAGAAACAACAGCTGAAGAAGTTTCAGAAGATTCTGCAGAAGAAGCTCACGAAGAGTTTGAAGATGCAGCAAGAGAAAAAGGTGAAAGAAAACAACGTTCAAGACGTAAAAAAATCGAAACAACAGAAGAAAAACCTGTTTCAGAATGGCAAGAACGTGTAGTTCAAATCAGACGTGTAACAAAGGTTGTAAAAGGTGGTAAAAAATTAAGCTTCCGTGC
>CAYLHN010000211.1:0-2100 GCA_964383455.1 uncultured Muribaculaceae bacterium
GGAGGATATTTTCTTATATCATTTTTAAAGGTCGCAAATTGCGACTTTAAATTTTTCCATTCTTCTTTGGTTAATTGAAACATAAAATGACTGGGAAATCTTTCAATATTTCTTTTAACAGCTTCATTTAATCGTTTTGTTTCAATTTCATAAAGCTTAGCAAGGTCATTATCAAGCATTACCCTGTAACCGCGAATTTGGTAGATTAAATTTTGAATAGAAATTATATTGTTCATAAAAAACCTTAATTATAATTTTAAAACCCGATTTTATTGGGTCTTGTTCTGTCCATAAGTAAATTTAAAGCGTCATAAATTTGTTTCATATCATTTTGATTTGCTTTACAATGTTGAATAAAGTACTGTTCTAACTCATTTAACCTTTTCATAATATCTTTATTTTCAATAGCCCATTGTCTCATGCTGACAAAAGTATTCATGATTTGTATATTTATCTGAATTGCTTTTTCTGAATTCAGAACTGAAGATAACATAGCAACACCTTGTTCTGTAAAAACATATGGCAGCGTTCGTCTTCCGCCTCTTTTTGAATTTGATATCGCAAATTGCGATGTCAAAAATTTCCATTCATCATTTGTTAATTGAAACATAAAGTTTTCTGGAAATCTTTTAATATTTCTTTTTACAGCTTCATTTAATCTGAATGTTTGTATTTCATACAAACTTGCAAGGTCACTGTCAAGCATTACCCTGTAACCGCGAATTTGGTAGATTAAATTTTGAATAGCAATTATTTCATTCATATAATTTTTTGTATTTATACTTTAATTATACAATAAACAAGAACCGAACTTTAATATTTAAAGTTCGGTTCAGGATAATGGAAATAATATTAATATTATTTTATAGATATTTGATTGTTTCGTTGTACATGATTGTTCTGAAATCTGCATCTGTCATAATATTTGGATATTTTTTCATAAAATCATCTACTCTGAATAAATCCAAATATTTCGTTAATTCTTCAACAACAGTCGGATAATCATGCGTTTTTTTCAAATTTTCGACATATTCAATTACTTTTTTTTGAAGAGTTGCTCTGTCAAAAGCATAAGAACTTCTTACGGTAACATTATCTGTTTTGTCTTTTTCTTCAGTTTTTTTAGCTTTCGTTTCTTCTTGCTTTTCAACTTTATCGGTTTCTTTTACCGCTTTTACTTCTTCGGCAGCTTTAGATGCTTTTGCTCCATTTACGCTTGATACTGATTCAACCATAGTTATACCTCCTCTCTCGTTAAGTGGCATTTTTATTATCGGCATTTTTTTTAAAAACTTTAGGATTTTTTTGAAATAAAAAGTTTTGTAAATTTTTTTTTGTTATAATTATTGTAATTAATATTTGAAAGAGGTTAAAATGACTGAAATAAGAGAAGAATTTATTAAGCAGGCAGAAAAAATCGGCAGAAGCTGTGAAATTTTACCGGGCGGAGTACAAGAATTAGCACAAAAACTTCAGTATGCACACGATAACAATAAACCTTTGCGTATAAAATTGGGTATGGATCCTACAAGACCTGATTTGCACTTGGGTCATACTGTTGTTATGCGCAAATTAAGAGAATTTCAAAAATTAGGACATAAAATAGTTTTAATTATTGGCGGTGCAACTGCTATGATAGGCGACCCTTCCGGTAAATCTGAAACTCGTCCTGCATTAACAAAAGAGCAAGTTGATGAAAATGCAAAAACTTATTTTGAACAAATTTCAAAAGTTATTGACGTAACAGATGTTGAAGTCAGAAATAATGCCGATTGGTTACATTCAATGAGCTTTACGGATTTGTTAAAACTTGCATCACAAATTACTGTTGCACAAATGATGACTCGTGATGATTTTGCAAAAAGATATTCTGAAGGTAAGCCGATTGCTATTCATGAATTTTTCTATCCTTTAATGCAGGCTTACGATTCTGTTGCAATAGATGCAGATATTGAATTTGGCGGTACAGACCAAAGGTTTAATACACTTTTAGGTCGTGATATTCAAGAAGCTTACGGAAGAAAATATCCTCAATTGGTTATGCTGTTGCCTTTAATCGAAGGTACTGACGGTGTTGTAAAAATGAGTAAGACATATCCT
>CAYLHN010000212.1:0-2076 GCA_964383455.1 uncultured Muribaculaceae bacterium
ATAGACGTAATGACATATCAAGAACATATTTTAACATTCTTTGCGTATTTTGTTTTAAGTTTTCGTCTTGAAGTTGAATTTTTGCAATTTCAACATACCAGTCGCAATACTGATTCCAGAAGAAATCATATAAAACGTGTGCCATTTCGCCAATTCTGTAATTTTCAACATTGTCATTTACAAGTTTTGTTGTTTCGTTTAATGCGTTCAAAATCCATTTATCTGCGATAGTTAATTTACTCATATCAACAGGATTATCGTCAACACCTTCAAGGTTCATCAATACAAAACGAGATGCGTTCCATATTTTGTTTGCAAAATTTCTTCCGTATTCAAAACGTTCATCAGAAATTTTAATATCTTGTCCGCCGTATGTGCAAAGTGATGTAAGTGTAAACCTTAAAGCGTCACAACCATATTTGTCAATAATTACGACATGCTCAATCGTATTACCCTTAGCTTTTGACATTTTCTGACCTTTTTCATCACGAATTAAACCGTGAATATATACTGTTGAAAACGGTGCTTTTCCTGTAAATTCCAAGCCCATTGTAATCATTCTTGCAACCCAGAAGAAAATAATATCGAACCCTGTTACAAGAACGCTTGTAGGATAGAATTTTTTGAAATCATCAGTTTCGGTTTGCGGAAATCCCATAGTTGAGAAAGGCCATAAACCTGACGAAAACCATGTATCAAGACAATCTGATTCTTGTGTATAGTGTTCAGGATCAGGATTTTCTTTAGCTACAACCATTTCGCCTGTTTCATTGTGATAGTATGCAGGAATTTGATGTCCCCACCAAATTTGACGTGAAATACACCAATCACGGATATTTTCCATCCAGCCTAAATAATTCTTTTCCCAACGTTCAGGAACGAATTTAATTCTTCCGTCTTTAACCGCTTTAATAGCCTCTTTTGCTAACGGTTCCATTTTTACAAACCATTGTTCTGATAATAATGGTTCAATAGTTGTATTGCAGCGCTGGCACTTACCTACATTGTGTTCGTGTTCGGTAATTCTTAATAATGAATTGTTTAAACTCAATAAGCCGACAGTTTTTTCACGGGCTTCATAACGGTCTAAACCTTGTACGTCAGGATGAACTTCAGGACAGGATTTCATCTTACCTTCTTCATCAATAACCCAAATTGGTTTTAACCCGTGGCGTTTACCGACTTCGTAATCGTTAGGGTCGTGTGCCGGAGTGATTTTTACTGCACCTGTACCAAAAGATTTATCAACGTATTCATCTGCGATAATAGGAATTTTTCTTTGAGAAAGCGGAACATAAACGTATTTTCCGACTAAATCTTTGTATTTGTAATCGTTAGGGTTAACTGCAATTGCAACGTCGCCGTACATTGTTTCAGGACGGGTTGTTGCAACAACGATTGCACCTTGTTCATCACAAAGCGGGTAGGAAATTTCCCATAAATGTCCTTTTTCTGTTTCGTATTCTGTTTCAATGTCTGAAATTGCTGACTGACAACGAGGACACCAGTTTACAATGTAAGCACCTTTGTAGATTAAGCCTTTTTCGTAAAGTTTAACAAAAACTTCTTTAACTGCATCAGAACAGCCTTTATCAAAAGTAAAACGTTCTCTTGTGCGGTCAAAAGAAACACCTAAACGCTTGCATTGGTCTAAGATAGCCGATTTATGTTCGTTAGTCCATTTCCAGGTTTCTTCGATAAATTTATCTCTGCCTAAATCGTGACGAGTCAGTCCTTTTTTTGCAAGCTGTTTTTCAACAACATTTTGAGTTGCAAGTCCTGCGTGGTCAGTTCCCGGAATCCAAAGAGCCTCGTAACCGGCCATTCTGTGGTAGCGGGTAAGAATATCCTGCAAAGTTTCGTCTAAAGCGTGTCCCATGTGAAGTACGCCTGTAACGTTTGGAGGCGGAATTACAAGCGAATAAGCAGGTTTAGGAGATTTTGCATCTGCCTTAAAATATTCGCCTTTTTCCCAAAATTCATATATTTCTTTTTCTGTTTCTAAAGCGTTGTAAACTGTAGGTAAATCGTTAATGTTTGTCATTTTTAAAATCCTTTTCTTCATGTGTATAAGTT
>CAYLHN010000213.1:0-2042 GCA_964383455.1 uncultured Muribaculaceae bacterium
AAAGAAGTAAGATATGTTATCCTGGATGAAGTTCACTATATGAACGATGAGCAAAGAGGAACCGTTTGGGAAGAAAGTATTATTTATTGTCCTACAAATGTTCAAATAATTGCACTTTCTGCAACCGTTGCAAATTGCGACCAATTAACAGATTGGATAAATTCTGTTCATCCGACTTGTAAGCTTGTTAATACTGATTTTAGACCTGTTCCGTTAAGATTTTATTATTATGATTCGTCTCAACCCTATAAACTTTTACCTCTTTTAACGCCATCAGGAGCATTAAATAACAAAATTAAACCGGAACCAAAACAATGGGGCAGAAATAAAAATAAAAAGGCTCAAAGTCCTGTCCGAAATGTTGTAAGAAATCTTGCAGAACAAGATATGCTTCCTGCAATTTATTTCACTTTTTCTCGTAAAAAGTGTGATGAACAAATGGAAAAATGTGCTAATTTGTGTCTTGTAACAAAAGAAGAACAAGAACGTATTCAAAAAATTGTCGATGAATATATTGCGGAAAATTATTATTTGGCGAAAAATAAGCACTTGGAATATTTATTATGCGGGGTTGCGTCTCACCATGCCGGTTTACTTCCTGGATGGAAAGTGTTAGTTGAAAAATTATTTCAAGAAGGTTTAATAAAGGTTGTATTTGCAACGGAAACACTTGCTGCAGGTATAAACATGCCTGCTCGTTCAACAGTAATAAGTTCAATATCAAAACGAACTGATAGTGGTCATCGAATGTTGACTGCAAGTGAATTTTTACAAATGTCAGGGCGTGCAGGGCGTCGAGGTATGGACGAAATCGGTTATGTGACAATAGTCGGAACTCCGCATCAATCTCCTCAAGATGTTGCAGAACTTGTTTTATCAGGAGCAAATGCTTTGGAAAGCCGTTTCTCTCCAAGATATTCAATGGTTTTAAACTTGTTGCAAAGATTTTCTCTGGATGAAGCAAAGCAGCTTATTTTAAAAAGTTTCGGATATTTTTCTTCTAACACAAGGCTTGCTCCTCTTTTAGCACAAAGAGACACTCTTAAAGGCGAAATTGATGAAATGAATTCTTTTAAATGCTATTGCGGTCTTACAAATAAAGATTTAATTAATTATATAGTATTAAAAAACAAGTATGTTTCTAATCGTCATACTTGTAAAACAATCAGAAAACAGGAAAAACATAAAAATCGTCCGTTAACGCAAGAATTTCTTGATTTTGAGAGAGAAACAAAAGACATGCTTCATAAAATGCAGGCATGTAATTGTGATACCTGCAAATTGTATAAAAAGCACGCAAAAAATCTTGAAATTCTCGAAAGGTACGAAGCAAGATTAAGAAAATTAGATAAAGAAATAGAAATTCAAAAAGATTATTTTTGGAATAATTTCTTAAACCACCGTTCTGCACTTATTGAAATGGGATATTTAAAAGACGATTATCCGACTGAACGAGGGGTTACCGTTTCTCAAATAAGAGCAGAAAATGAGCTTTATTATGCTGAAATTTTATTCTCAAACGTTCTTGAGGGACTTTCTCCTGCTGAATTGGCATCTGTAATCTGTTCTGTTGCAACAGAAGAAATGAGAATGGATAATTATGCACAGATTCCTTTGTCTCCAAAAGTAAGAAAGACTTTGAATTTGATAAGAAACATTCGTAAAAAAGTAGACAGAGTCCAAAAAAATAACAATGTTGATGAACCTATGTATATAAATTCGTTCTTTGCACCTTTAATTGAAATGTGGGTTAATGGAGCAGAATGGGAAAGTATTATTAATGAAGTAGACATCGGTGAAGGCGATATTGTAAGAGTATTTAAAAGAACTATTGATGTATTAAGACAAATTTGTACAATTGATAATATGCCTGATTGGCTTGTATTCACTGCTCGTGAGGCAATAGATAATATCCAGCGTGAACCGATAAATATTGATTAATATTTATTCTAATTATTTTATAGTGTATTTTTGTCTATGATATGAAGCACTAAGATACTAAGGCAGTAAGGCAGTAAGAATATAAATAAATGTAAAATAAA
>CAYLHN010000214.1:0-1981 GCA_964383455.1 uncultured Muribaculaceae bacterium
AAATGATAAACTTATATTAGCTCGCGACGAAGAAGAAGTGTCCGATAAATACAACCGCATGCTAAATAATCCGACATATAGCTATATAAATTCTGACGGTACTGATTTATCATATAATGCGATGATGGGTCCAAATGCTGCAGCTTGCGGTATAATATCTACAGTTTCAAATGCGTCAGGTCAAGTTGTTCTAAATTCTGCATTAGCAAATAAATTTGGTTTAAATGCTCCGGAAGGTTCAGGTGAAGAATTCTTTAATATTTATGATTCTGTTGAAAAATTTATTGAAAAAGCAGAAGGTTCAAATGCAGCGGATATTATTGAAAAAGCGAAAACTATAAAACCGGGTGCAACAGGTACTGTTACTAAAGACTGGAAAGACTTTTTAGCAACTAAGAAAGATACGTTAGGCGAGTACAAATTTGACCAGCAAATGACCTTATATGCTTTATTGGATGGTCTTTCATTTGGCGATGATTTGAGTTTAAAAAATCAAGCGTCAAGCAACAGTTTGTCTGGTAATAAAGCATCATCGAGTTTAAATACAGGAAATAACTCTTCTGGTAATAAATTATCTGTAGGTGGTAAATCCTTAGGCGAGTTAGAAGGTTCAGGTGGTAACTCACTTGTTTGTATAGGTTATGACTACAGTAGAGGTACTAATGCACGTGATGATGCGAAAACCAATTTCCAAGCAATTACAGAAAGATTAGCAAAGCAAATTGGTGCGAAATTAGGAATAAATGAACAAGATTCAAAATTAAAAGTTAATACAATTATTTCAAATGGTAAAAGTTTAATTGATGCTGCTGATAGCAAAAATACAGGTAAATGGACTACCGGTTCTGCTGCAGGATGCGCCAAAAGTGATGCTGAAAAGAATTTGATTGGACATGGTTCTTTCTCTACCTGTGACTACTTTGTATTGAATCTTAGTGAATTAATAAGACGTGTTGCCATGGTTATGTCTGGTATTGGTAATTCAGGCAGCTATGAATATGGTAATACTACAAAAGCTAGTTACGATGCATCTGCTAAAGTTCAAAACAGTGATTCCATGACTAATGATAAGAAGTTGACTAAAGCTGATTATGAAAAGAAAGTTAAAGAGTTTTATAAAGAATTTATAAAAAATCATCCGGATTATGCAAATTCATTGTCAGAAGCTGATGCTGTAGCAATTGCAACAGGTCAGAAAGTAAGTTCTTCAAGTTCCGACTCTGTACCTGAAGTTGGGTCTGAACAATACAATGAAAATGTTGCAAAATATTATGTGAATTTATATGAGCAATTAAGACAGCATGGTTGGACAACTCAAACTGACGATGCAATTCAAAAAAATCTGAATAATGGTTCATATTTTATAAATATGGAAAATATTGCAACTTCCGGTAAGTTTGATACTGTTAAAGATCCTGACTCAGCAGCAAAAGCAGAAGCGTATTACAAAACCGAAATGGCGAAAATTAACAGAAAAGAAAAAGAACAAGATACACAATTACAAAAATTGCAAACTGAATATCAGGGATTAACTTCCGATTACGAATCAGTAAAATCAATTCTGAACGCTAATATCCAAAAAAGCTTCACATATTGCCAGCAAGGTTAATAAAATCAATATATAAAAGAAAAGCGCAAACTTCAATTTTGCGCTTTCTTTTTAGCATTATCAATTATTAAAAAATAATATTATAACTTTTCAGCAACCATTAAAGTTGTTTCTGCTAATCTTGTTGAGTATCCCATTTCATTATCGTACCAAGAAATAATTTTAACTTGGTTACCGCCCATTACACGAGTTAATAAAGCGTCAACTGTTGATGATTGAGATGTTCCAACATAATCTGAAGAAACTAATGGTTCTTCAGTGTAGCATAATACATGACCGTCAGCACCTTCTTTTAATGCTGCATTAACTTCTTCTACTGTAACGTCTTTAGAAAGTTCAAATACAACGTCAACTAAAGAAACGTCAGGAGTA
>CAYLHN010000215.1:0-1956 GCA_964383455.1 uncultured Muribaculaceae bacterium
ACGTAAACGTTAGCTGTGAATTTAGTGTGTGGGTGAATTGAACCAGGTTTTGCTAAAACTTGACCACGTTGGATATCAGTTTTATCAACACCTCTTAACAAAGCACCGATGTTGTCACCAGCTTGACCTTGATCAAGTGATTTTCTGAACATTTCAACACCTGTTACAGTTGTTTTTTTAGTTTCGCCTAAACCAACGATTTCAACTTCATCACCAACTTTAACAACACCACGTTCTACTCTACCTGTAGCAACTGTACCACGACCTGTGATTGAGAAAACGTCTTCTACAGGCATCAAGAATGGTTTGTCTAATTCACGAACAGGTTCTGGGAAGTATGTATCTAATGCATCCATCAATTCCCAAATTTTATCTGTCCATTCGTTTTCGCCTCTAGCGATTTTTGGATTAGCTTGAACAGCTTCTAAAGCTTTTAAAGCTGAACCGTGAACGAATGGGATGTTGTCGCCGTCGAATTCGTATGAAGAAAGAAGTTCTCTAACTTCCATTTCAACTAATTCTAACAATTCAGCGTCATCAACCATATCACATTTATTTAAGAATACTACTAAGTTAGGAACACCAACTTGTCTTGCAAGTAGGATGTGTTCACGAGTTTGAGGCATTGCACCGTCTGTAGCTGCAACTACAAGAATTGCACCGTCCATTTGAGCAGCACCTGTAATCATGTTTTTAACGTAGTCGGCGTGGCCTGGGCAGTCAACGTGAGCATAGTGTCTTGTTGCTGTTTCATATTCTACGTGAGCTGTAGAAATTGTTATACCTCTTGCTCTTTCTTCCGGAGCGGCATCAATTTCATCAAATTTTTTCAATTCTGCTTGACCTGCTGCTGCCAATGTAGCTGTAATTGCAGCTGTCAATGTTGTTTTACCGTGGTCAACGTGGCCTACTGTACCTACGTTAACGTGAGGTTTGGTTCTTTCGTACTTTTCGCGTGCCATTAGTGGTCTCCTTTTTTCTTTCTTTCTACTTATTACTAATAACTTATTATATATTAAGCTATGCTATTATTGTATTATATCAAAAAATGTTGTCAACAAGTTTTTAAAACTTTTATTTCTTAATACAAAAAAACTGCCCGATTTACTATCGGGCAGTTTATATTTTTACTATTTAAGGTCTTTGTAAGAACCTGTTCTCATATCTGCATAAGTTGTATGCAACAGTTCATGTGCTAAATGGGAACCCGGTTTTTCCAAATCTTCTTTATATATTCTGATGATATCAGGGTTTTCGTGTGAACGTCTTAATTCAAGATTTTTATCTTCTGTGTAAAGACCTTCTGCACGTTCTTCTTTAATCTTAATGTCATCACAGCTTCTTGGCTGACCGCCGCCGTTAATACATCCGCCAGGGCATGCCATAACTTCAAGTAATTGGAAGTTTGCTGTTCCGTCTTTTATTTCCTGAAGTGCTTTTTCTGCTTGTTTCAATGTTGAAACAACTCTGATAACAACTTTTTTACCCTTGATATCAAGTTCAATTGTTTTAGAACGTGAATCTTTGTCAACACCGCGGAATTCTTTAATGTCGTTATTTGTAACATTTTCACCTGTAATGTAATAGTAAGCAGTTCTTGCAGCAGCTTCAGCAACACCGCCTGATGCACCAAAGATTGTACCTGCACCTGTATATTCACCAAATGGTGAATCTGCTTTTTCTTCTTTAAGTGCATTAAAGTCAATACCTGCTTCTTTAATCATTCTGCCGAATTCTTGTGTTGTTAACACATAGTCAGTTTCAAACTTACCGTCACGTCTTAATTGACCGCGTTTTGCTTCATATTTTTTAGCTGTACAAGGCATAATTGAAACAACTACAATGTTATCTTTTGTGTAACCTTCTTGATATTTTGGTAATAATTCTTTTACAACAGGTGATAACATACCTTGTGGTGACTTACAAGATGATAAGTGAGCCAACATATCAGGGTGT
>CAYLHN010000216.1:0-1933 GCA_964383455.1 uncultured Muribaculaceae bacterium
ATAGCATAAACATATAAAAACACAAAAAAACACTTTGCACAGATGTGATTTGGGTGCCAGCGTGATCTCGCAGGTGGGTGAACGCCTTGACTAATCCGTTTCCGACTGGCGACCGGTATAAAACCGACGGTCGGTATACTTCAATGCCATTAGAGTCAATTCTCCCTTTTATTAAAAATGTAGGAACAAAATAAGCATCTATGCAAAGATAATACCATTATGACATACTACTAAAGAGTTTTCAAGCCCCCCAAGTGCCGATTTGTAATATATTTACTAAAAAAAAGACCTCAAATGAGGTCGGATTAAGAATAGCTGGAAGTATGAAAAAGATTTAATTATATTAAATCCCTTTCATATAAAATTTCCTATATCCAATCGGGTAATTCTTTAGGTTAATTTAAAGGTTATGTCTTTGCGCAGTTTATTTAATTTGAAAAACGCATTTCGTGCAATAACCGCGGGGGGCTAAAACTAAATTGTCTTCTAAATCATACATTTGCTCAATTTTAACCTTCAATGGTGATTTGCATTTCGGACAAAATAATTCTGTCTCGCCATTAAGGATACGTTGTTTTAAAACGTCCATGACTTCCATTGGAACTTCTTCAAATTCAAAATCTTTTTCAAGAGCTTTTATTTCTTCTGCAAGGCATCTGAGCCCTTTTGCTAAGTTTTGTCGTACAGTTACGGATAAAAACAATTCGCGTCCTGCTTCGACTTCTTCGATAATAACAGCAGGAACGTTACATTTTTTTGATAAACCGAATGGGGTTAATCCCAAGGTCTCTCTTCTGCGTTGTACAAACTGTGCTAATGTTTCCATTTCAACATTATAGAGCAAAACATATGAGTTTACAATTGTTAAGTAATGTTAAGAAAATCAGATAAAAAATAAATTCATCTTTACAAAAGTTCACAAAAGGGTTGCGGAAATTTCTTGGATGAGTTATAATAAAAATGTACAAATTATACATTTGTTTTTGCAAGCGGGAGACTTGCACAATCTATTAGAAGTCTGTTTTAAACCTTAGAGAGTCAATACGAAGAGTCTATCTGTCGTATAGCTTAGTTTGTCTGTTAAAAATTTGGATTTTAATGGCTTACTTTGTCGTGCAAAAAATGTTGATTTTTTTGAAATCATCATTAAAAAACAAAAAAGAGAGATTAAGAGAATAAGAAGATGAGGAGAGATGCTTATGAAAAATTGTCCTGTTGAAATGAAAAAAAGTTTTACAAACCCTGCAAAAAGCGAAGTATTTAATGGCGAATCTGATTCAACTTTGTCATTGTATGTAAGAGAATTAGCTTCTGTTAAATCTTTATCACCTGCTGAAGAAAGAGAAGTTGCAAAACGCGCAGCTGAAGGTGATTTGGAAGCTAAGAAACAATTAGTTCAAGCTAATTTAAAATTAGTTATCGCTGTTGCAAAAAAAGCAATTCACATGTCAAATTTACCAATGGTTGATTTAATTCAAGAAGGTAACTTGGGTCTTATGATTGCTGCTGAAAAATTTAATTGGAAATTAGGTTACAAATTTTCAACTTATGCAAGCTGGTGGATTAAACAATCTATGTTTAAAGCTATTTCTGAACAAGGTCACTGCATGAAGATTCCTGTATATATCCAAGAAACATTATCAAAATTTTCAAAAATCAAATCAGATATGGAAAAACATTATAACTGCCAAGTTAACACAAAAGATGTTGCTGAAAAAATGAATATTTCTGCTGATAAAATTGATACATATCTTGCTGCATATTCAAAATCAGTATCTTTAGAAGGCGGTTTTGAAAATAATGACGGAAAAGAAACATCTTTAGCAGAAATATTAGCTGACGATAAAGCAAACGTTCACTCATCTGTTGAATATGAAGGATTAAAAAATGATATTGAAATGGTTGTTTCAACATTAAAAGAACGTGAACAAGA
>CAYLHN010000217.1:0-1904 GCA_964383455.1 uncultured Muribaculaceae bacterium
ACAACGCAAGACAAGGTTCAGCTTGTGCTAAAACAAGAGCAGAAGTTAGAGGCGGCGGACGTAAACCTTGGAAACAAAAAGGTACAGGCCGTGCAAGAGCAGGTTCTTTAAGATCACCTTTATTTGCAGGCGGGGGTGTTTCATTTGGACCAAAACCAAGAGATTATTCTTTCTCAATGCCTCAAAAAGCAAGACAACTTGCATTAAAATCTGCATTGTCTGCAAGAAATGAACAAATTGTAGTAGTAAAAGATTTATCTATTGCAGAACCAAAAACAAAATTAATGGTATCTGTATTAGATTCTTTAAAAGTTGCCGGTAAAATTTTAATTATCGCTGATGTAAAAGCTGCAGAAAATACAAACTTAACTTTAGCAGCAAGAAACATTCCAAGCGTAAAATTATTATTACCTTCAAACTTAAATGTAAAAGACTTGTTAGAAGCTGACAGTGTAGTAATTACAGAATCAGCAGTTAACGAAATTACTGAAAGGTTACAATAATGAGCACATCAAGAACAAACACAGAAAAATTATATGATGTAATTAAAAAACCTTTAATTACTGAAAAATCTTACAGAGCAATGCAAGATGGACAATATACTTTCGAAGTTAACATGGATGCTACAAAAGTTGAAATTGCTCAAGCAGTTGAATTAGCTTTCCCTGGCAGAAAAGTTAAAAAAGTAAGAACAGTATATATGCCTTCTCACTCAAAAAGAATGGGTTACAAATTCGGCAGAACAGATTCTTCTAAAAAAGCTATCGTAACTATCGAAGGTGATCCAATTAAAGAACTTATTGAAATATAGTAAAAAGGACAAATAAAAATGGGTATCAGAAAAATTAATCCGACATCTCCGGGACAAAGAGGTATGACAAAAAGTGATTACCAAGATGTAACAACATCTACACCCGAAAAATCACTTTTAAAACCATTAAGAAAAACAGCAGGTCGTAACAATACTGGTAGAATCACATGTCGTCACAAAGGCGGTGGGGTAAAACAACACTACAGAGTTATTGATTTCAAACGTGAAAAATTCGGCGTTCCTGCAACAGTTAAATCAATTGAATACGATCCAAACAGAAACGTTAGAATCTCATTAGTATTCTACGCAGATGGTGAAAAAAGATATATTTTAACACCGGATGGTTTGAATGTTGGTGATGTAATCGTTTCAGGACCTGAAGCTCCAATTCAAAACGGTAACGCTTTACCTTTAGAATTGATTCCATTAGGTACAATCGTACACAACGTTGAATTAGAACCCGGCAGAGGTGCAAAATTAGTACGTTCAGCAGGCAATTCAGCACAATTAATGGCAAAAGAAGGTAATTATGTAACAATCAAATTACCATCAGGCGAAATGAGAATGATAAGAAAAGAATGCATGGCAACAATTGGTGCTTTGGGTAATTCTGAATTCAAAAACATTCACATTGGTAAAGCAGGTCGTAAACGTTACATGGGCATAAAACCTACTGTACGCGGTGTTACAATGAACCCTTGCGATCACCCTCACGGTGGTGGTGAAGGTAAAACAGGGCCGTGCGGAAACCCTAAAACACATTGGTGTAAACATTCATTGGGTGCTAAGACTAGAAATGCTAAAAAGGCATCAACTAAATTAATCGTAAGACGTAGAACAAAATAGTTAGAAGATAAAAGTTAAAAGGAGAATAAATTAATGGCACGTTCATTAAAAAAAGGACCATATATCGAAGAATCATTGCAAAAGAAGATTGACAAGATGAATGCAAATTCAGAAAAGAAAGTTATAAAAACTTGGTCAAGAGCTTCAATGATTAGTCCTGATATGTTAGGTCACACAATTGCAGTACATAACGGAAAAACTCACGTTCCGGGATGTGTTACAGACCAAATGATGGGTCATAAGCTTG
>CAYLHN010000218.1:0-1901 GCA_964383455.1 uncultured Muribaculaceae bacterium
GCTCCCAATTTCCTGAAGAAACTCTCGGACTTGTACTTCTAAAGTCATTATTTTCAAATTTAGTATCTTTATTAAATCTTCCTGTAAGTACGGCTTTACCCAATGGTGAAAACGGTACAAAACAGATTCCGAGTTCTTCCAATGTATCGAGAACTCCGTTTGGTTCAACTTCTCTCCACCACATAGAATATTCGCTCTGAACCGCAGTAAGAGGACAAACAGTATTAGCACGTCTTATTGTATTTGCCCCCGCTTCTGATAAGCCCCAAGCCAAAATTTTACCTTCTTTAATAAGTTCTGCCATAGTTTCTGCAACATCTTCAATAGGAGTATCAGGGTCAACTCTGTGTTGATAGTATAAATCAATATGGTCTGTTTGTAAGCGTTTTAGAGAACCTTCAACAACTTTTTTAATGTGGTCTTTTTTACTTGAAAGTCCAATTGGTCTGAATCCGTCTTTGTAATCGTCATTACTTCCGATTTCAAAACCGAATTTTGTTGCAATAACCACTTCATCTCTCAATGGTTTTAGTGCTTCTCCTACCAATTCTTCGTTTTTAAACGGGCCGTATACTTCTGCCGTATCAAAAAATGTTACCCCGAGTTCAACCGCTTTTCTGATAACATCAATAGCTTCTTCCCTCGGTATAAATGGCGGATAACTTTGTGAAAATCCCATACAACCTAAACCAATTGAAGATACTTCTAAATTTCTTAATTTTCTTTTTATCATATTTCACCTCGTTAATCTAATAATTTTCTAATCGCGTTATAAGCAAGCTCATATACAGAGTGATAAATAAATCCAGTATTGGCTATTTTCATCGCTTCCTTTTGTTTTTCATTAACGGCAGTATATGGATAAATGCCGTAAATGAATGGAAAAAGCGCATAAATAAAATCGTTTATTTCATTTTCTTTCATCTCAGGACAGAATTTTTCAATTAAATTTTTCACTGTTTTAATTGAATTACCGTAAACTACTTTAAATTCCGTCAATATTTCAAGACGGCTGTTTGCTTCCATTTCAAAATGGTTCATACTCATCAATTTCAATAACTGCTCTCTTTTTTCTAAAGTATGAGCAATATTTTGTGCAATTTCGTCTTTAGTCATTGACCTATTTGAAACAATTATGTTTTCTAAATCTTCTATCCAGCGTTCGTATTCTATTTTGTGCAGGGTTAAAAATATCTCTTCTTTTGTTTGGAAATAATTGTAAATTGATGTTCTTGTAAAAGTCGTCAAATCAGCAATTTCTTTTAAAGTTATATCTTTAAAATTCATTGTCTGGTATAATATTTCAACCGCTTTTACAATTTCATCTTTTCTTTGTAATATTAACTTTTCAGAACATATCGTCATAATTTTTTCTCATTTATTGACATGATGTCAATTATATGATATATTACTTTTGACACAATGTCAATATATAAAAATGAAGGGTCATATGTTTAAAAGAGTATGTATTATAACACTTATATCCGTTTTAATGTTTAACGTCAGTGCGTTTGCGAAGGGGAATAAAACTATGAAAAACATTACAAGACAAGAAATTGCTGATAAAAATTTAGAAACTTTGTTTAACATCAGTACTAAAAATAACGTAGGTTCTGATAAAGATTTTATGGATATTTTGCAAAAATATATTTTTGGCGAAGTATTTACAGTGGGTGATTTGGATATAAAAACAAGAGAATTACTGACAGTTACAAGTTTGACTGTTATGCAGACACTGCCGCAATTAAAAGCACATATAAACGGCGCTTTAAATGCAGGCAATACCCCGATTGAGATAAGAGAAACAATTTATCAATGCGCTCCGTTTATAGGTTTCCCAAAAACCTTAAATGCAATCTCTGTTTTTAATGAAGTCATAAAAGAAAGAGGATTGGAAAAAG
>CAYLHN010000219.1:0-1898 GCA_964383455.1 uncultured Muribaculaceae bacterium
AACTTTTACTTTATCAGCGTTGATAACAATAACAAAGTCACCTGTATCAACGTTTGGAGTATATTCCGGTTTATTTTTACCTCTTAAAATATTTGCAACGCGTACTGCCAAACGACCTAAGATTTCATCTGTAGCATCGATTACATACCATTTTCTTTCTACTTCCAGAGGTTTAGCTGAATATGTCTTCATTCTTTTTTCTCCGTTTTTTTAATATTCTACTTTTACTAATGTCAATCCATAAGGACTGACTGTTTTTCCTGCTTTAATTCTATCATGAGCATTGAGCACATCTAAAATATATTCAGGAGATTTGTTATTTCGCTCAATATCTAACACTGTACCAACAATTATTCTTACCATATTGTACAAAAATCTGTTGCCTATAATTGAAATTATAATTCTATCTCCAAATTTTTGACAATCAACTTGATATATATTGCAAACTGTATAAGGATTTGAGCTTCCGGAATTTTTGAAACTTGAAAAATCATGCTCACCCTTTAAATAATTTAAAGATTGATTTATTCTTTCCAAATTCAAATCATATTCTACTCTCAGTAAATCATCATCAAAAGCATCTCGTTGTTTTCGGTTAATAAAAACATATTCGTAATATCTTTTTTTGGCGTTTTTTTGAGCGTGAAAATCTTCTGAAACTTCGTGTAAATCCGATATCGAAATATCCTTGGGCAGTAAACCGTTTATTGATTTGATAAATTCAGAAGCAACAATTTGTTTATCTAAATCAAAATGAACAGTCTGTCCTTTTGAATTCACACCGGCATCAGTTCTTCCGGAAAAGACCGTTTTAATTGGTCTTGGATTATTTTGAGTTCTATGAACTCTTGTCAATGTACATATTGCATGCTCTAATTCACCTTGTATGGTTGGATTGGGTTGTTCTTGGCCATTTTCATCAAGCTGAATTTGACTGCCTGCATAATTCTTTCCACGATATTGTATTATCAACGAATATCTGGTCATTTTTAATTATACTAATTGAATTAATGCCATTTCGCTTGCATCACCACGTCTTGGAGGCAAGTGGTAAATTCTTGTATAACCGCCGCTGCGATCAGTATATTTTTTACCAATCACACAGAATAATTTTCTTAAAACAGTTTGTTTTGGAAGTTTTTTACCTTCTTCAACTGTCTCAAAAATTTCGCCTGTAGCTGTATCAATAAATTTACCGATTTCTTTATCGTAAATGAATTTTGCAGCTTGACGGCGAGATGTCAAATCACCTTTTTTTGCAAGAGTGATTAACTCTTCAACATATGGTCTCAAAGCTTTTGCTCTAGCCAATGTTGTCTTGATTTCGCCATGAGTAAACAACTCTGTTGCTAACGCACGAAGTAAGGCATCTCTTTGGTCTTTTGCCTTTCCAAGCGTATGTTTTTTTGTTAAGTGTCTCATTTTTCTATCCTTTATATTTTATTTAATAATTTTTAATTATACTAATTCTTCTTCCGGCATTTCAGGATTTGGAGCTAAATCTAAGCCAAAGTGATGTAATCTTTCAATTACTTCATCTGAAGATTTTTTACCGAAATTTTTAATATTTAATAAATCATTTTCTGATTTTTTCAATAATTCACTCATTGAATTAATGCTTGCACGTTTCAAGCAATTATATGCTCTTACTGACAATTCCAATTCTTCAATAGTAATTGTTGTTGCAGGTTCATTATTTGCAGACTTTTCTTCTGAAATGAAGTTTGGTTTATTTACTACAACAGGTTGACCTGTTATTGCAGCAATTTGCATAAAATGATCAATTAATAATTGAGAAGCTTGAGATAAAGCTGTTGTTACATCAACTGAACCATTTGACCAAATTTCCAATGTAACTTTATCAAAATCAATTGAATCACCTACACGAGTTGGTTCTA
>CAYLHN010000220.1:0-1885 GCA_964383455.1 uncultured Muribaculaceae bacterium
GGTTGCCGGCCCAGAACTCCACAAACGTAATCTTGCTCACGTCGTAGCCGGAATCAGCAATTAGCCCCTTCACTCGATCTACATCACCCTCCGCAACCCGCACGGTTCCAAGAACCGAAGAGTCGAACGCATTAGCACCGATGCTGACGACACTCGGCGGTATCGACACTTCCGAGAGTTTTTCACAATTCCAAAACGCCCTCTCTCCAATGGACTCCACTCTGTTGGGGATCTCGACGCTCGCAAGTTTCTTGCAAACCTCAAACGCACTTGCGTCGATACTCCTCACACCAGACCCGATCGACACGCTCGCAAGATTGGTGCAGCCAATAAATGCACTGGGCCCGATTGCAACAACACCGTCCGGAATCACGATGCTGGCAAGTCTGTAACAGCCGTAGAATGCAGTTGAACCGATGTTCGTAACCCCGCTTCCTATATGCGCGGTCGCAAGATTCCTACATCCCATGAACGTCCCCGACTCGATGATACAGACGCTGTCTGGTATGGACACATTCTCAATCTTGGAACAGCGATTAAATGCATCCTTCCCAATTCGCTCAACACTGGCAGGAATCACGTCGCTCCTCAACATGGCGCATCCGTAAAACGCATACACGCCGATACTCTTGAGTCCGTCGGGAAGAACCGCATCCTCAAGTCGTCTGCAACCATCGAACGCATACTCGTCGATATTCGTGACATTGTTGCCTATCACCACCGCCTGGAGGTTGGTGCAGGATTCGAACGTGTGTCTCTTGATTTCCGGCACGCCGTCTGGAATCGACACGCGAGGAATCAACTCACAGCAGCTGAAAGCATACTCCCCAATGTAGTTCACGCTCGCAGGAATATCCACACCTTCAAGTTTTCTACAGTTCCTGAACGCAGAAGTCCCAATGCTTGTAACGCCGGTCGGTATCGTCACTCTTTCAAGGTTGCCGCAGTTGTAGAACGCACGACACCCGATATTCGTAACGCCAGATGGGATATCGATGCTCGTAAAGGAGTTGCATGCATAGAACACATCTTCCGGTAAGTTCTTCACGCCCGCGGGAATCGTCACGGACGGCAGTTTGCGGCAGTCTGCGAACGCATTCTCGCCAATATTCGTCACTCCAGCGGGGATGTCTGCGACGGTGAGCTTATAGCACCCTGCGAATGAATCCGCCCCGATACTTTTAACTGTGGATGGGATCGTGACGCCCACAAGTTCCCCGCACCCACGAAACAGAGAATCCTTTACTTCCGTCATGCCCTCTGGGAGAACAAGCGGCCCAGTAAGTTTATAGCATTCGTAGAACGCCCCATCGTCTATGTCGCGGACAGTGTCTGGAATATTTATGCTCTCGAGCTTCAGGCAGGCGTAGAACGCCCGGTTTCCTATCCTTGCGAGGCCTTGCGGAAGCGTCAACGACACAAGCCCTACGCATCCGTCGAATGCATGGTCGTCGACATTCGTCACGCTGTTTGGGATGTTCACGTCTGTGAGGTTATCGCACCAACAGAACGTGGACGCAGGGATTTCCTTAAGCGGCGCATTTATCGCGACACTCGTCATGTTGGTGCAGCTGTGGAACACGCTGGCGCCGATGTTGGTGACGCTTGCCGGGATCGTCATGTTCTCAAGGCCGAGGCAGCGTCTGAACGCTCCGGGCCCGATGTACTTCACGGTGTTAGGAATTGTCACCGTGGTGATTTTGTAGCACTGGTAGAAGGCTTGTCCGCCTATGGCCGTCACGGTCTTGCCGTTGATCGACGACGGGACGGCGATTGCGCCGGTGGTCGATTCGGGTATGGCGGGCTCACTCGTCCCCTTGTATATCGTCGCCTCGTTTCCGGAGACGGTGTACGTCCACTCGATCCCAGTCGAGGGGTCGGTCCA
>CAYLHN010000221.1:0-1835 GCA_964383455.1 uncultured Muribaculaceae bacterium
CACATTTTGACTTATCACGAGTTCCGCCAAAGGCAAAAGCCTGTGTCATAAATCCGCCGTCATAGTATTTTAATGGTATAACTTTAATCATCTTTTTCTCCTTTTATTTATAAAACTTTTTTAATTTCAGCTTCCATTTCAGCTAAATCTGCAGTCGGTTCCAGCCTTGATGTGACATTTCCTTCCCTATCCACAATAAATTTTGTAAAATTCCATTTTATATCAGGTTTGCTTGCCCAATCTTTATCGGCTTTAGCAAACATATCTTCCAAAACCTTGCGATATTTATGTTCGCTAAAACCTTCAAATCCTTTTTGTGATTTCAGATATGTATAAACAGGAAGCTCGTTTTCCCCATTTACTTCGGATTTCTTCATTTGCGGGAACATCGTATTGTAGTGAATTTGGCAAAATTCGTGTATTTCATCATCTGTCCCCGGTGCCTGATGACCAAACTGGTCACAAGGTATATCAATAATTTCTAATCCTTCATTGTGATATTTTTCATATAAAGATTCTATTGCTTCATATTGCGGAGTAAAACCGCAACCTGTTGCGGTGTTTACAATCATCATCACTTTACCTTTAAACTCTGAAAGTTTTAATTCTTCGCCGTTTGGTTTTGGCAAAGTATAATCATAAATGTTCATAATAAACTCCTTTAAATTTTAAAAAAGGTTGAGCTTATTTAATTGCACTCAACCTTAAATAGTACCTATTACATTTGACCTAATAAATAATTATTAATTCCGAATCTTTCAATTAAATCAAGTTGTTGTGAAGTCCAAGCCATATCTTCTTCTTCATCAATATAATAACCTTTAAACAAATCGAATGTTGCATAATCAAGAGTTTCGCAATCCATGTGTCCGTCAAGAACTTTCAAACCGTTTTCGGATACTTTATTATCAGCTTTTAAATATTCGTGAATATCACAACATACAGGTAATGTTTGCGGCGTTTCATGTTTCGGACATCCGCCTAAATCAAGAATTCTGTCAATAAATTTTGAAACCCATTCTCTTTCTTCTGCTGCGTGGTCTAAATATTTTTGACCTAATTTGGTAAATCCTTGTGAATTAAAAATTCTACCGTGAATTTCGTGGCTTAATGCTTGTGAACTTAATTCAGTTACAAAAAATTGTAATGATTCGATAGTTTTTTCTTTGTTTGACATTTTATTCTCTCCTTTTTATTATTCTCCGTCAAGCGGGTCATTTACGTAATCTACTTCTGAATACCCCTTATGTAAAGTTATCTGGTGTGGTGTATCAGCTGGAATTGTATAAGTATCTCCTTTTTTATAAACAGTTGTTTTCCCGTTTGCAGTATAAGTACATTCTCCGGATAATACAACTGTCCATTGTTCAGCATGAGAATGAATTGGAAATTCAACTTCCTCATGCGCTGTTACAAAATACATTGTTCCTTCTTTTGTATGGCTTCTGTGTACTTCTAAACCCATTATACCATAATCCACACTTGGAATGTCTTTTATTATTTGAGTAAATAAGTCTTTTACCATTTACATATGCACCTTATTGTATTATTATCTTGGATAGATAAGTATAATTCAAGTAATTAGGCAAAACTAACATTGTAAGTTTTAATTAACTATTGAACTGTATAAGGGTTTAGACATGAAAAATTCTAAAAATGAAGAAATTGAAAACTTATTATGCCCTATAAAATACTTAACAAAAGTATTAGGCGGCAGGTGGAAATTACCTATTCTCTGCATTTTAGAAACAAGCGGTACCGTTAGATTTGGACAAATAAAAAAGAAATTGGGAAATGTTTCAAATGTTATGCTATCTCAATCATTGCGAGAATTG
>CAYLHN010000222.1:0-1835 GCA_964383455.1 uncultured Muribaculaceae bacterium
TTTCATCAAATTATGAAAAATATGAGTGGTTAATGCAACATGGCTGCACTAATCCTGAACAGAGAAAATGGCTCGCTGATTACATTAGAAGTGATGAATATATAAACATATACAAGGAGTAAACTATGAATAAAAAATTTGTAAAAACAAAAAATGTCAAAGAGTTTGTAGTATTTATGGAAGAATTGAAATCGCTTCCGCCGAATATTCCGAAAATTGCACTTGTGTATGGCGATTACGGACTCGGGAAGTCCGAAACAATTAAGTGGTGGTCATTTAAAAATGATTGCGTATATGTTAGGGTAACAAAAGGAATGTCTGTCCGATGGCTACTTTCTGAAATAGCCGAAGAACTTGGAGAAGAACCCTATTGGCATTCGCAAGAAACATTCAATATGATTGAAAATAAATTAAGGCAAAATCCTAAAACCATAATAATTGATGAAGTTGATTATTTAATAAATAACAATGTGATTGAGATTTTAAGGGATTTACACGATAGAACGGGATGTCCTATGGTGCTTGTCGGAATGGCAAATATTGATAAAAAATTATCCAAATATCCGCATTTGAAAGACAGAATTTATAAGGCATATAAATTTGAAAGCTATGATTCACAAGATATAAAACAGATTATATCCGAACTTTCAGAAATCCCAATTACTCCTGACGGACTTGAATATCTTTCAACAAGACATAACCAATTCCGGCAGATAGTTAAACTTATAAATAAAATTGAAAAACTTGCTAAGACCAATGAAATAAAGGAACTCAACGAAGAAAATTTAAGGAGCTTACTCCGTGAAAGACAGAATATTACAACTTTGCAGGCGGCTAAACAAATTTACGCTTGATGAGATAGCGACCATATCTGAAATTTCAGATGATAATTTGCTAGCGATTTTGAATGAATTAATTAGCAAGAATAAATTATCACTAGAAAATAATGTTTATTCATATCAAAAGAAACAAAAAGTTTCTGATAAATATCCGATTTTCAAATATTACTCTAAAACCACTATTGATATGATTATAAAGTGTTTTTGCGAATCAATTATTACAACAAAAGTTTCGCATATTTTATCTATCGGTGAACCGCAGGTGCAGAAATTTTATACAATATTTCGTGCTTTAATTTATGAAAGGCAGAAGAAAATATTGGATAATTTTTATTCTGAAAATCCTCAAAACGCACGGCATAGAAGATTTTTTGATAAAGAAGTTTATTTGTATTTTTACAATAACCAAATTTTTATATCTAAAAATTTATTAAAAAACAAAAATGATAAACCGTTAACACAGAAAGAAAAAGCAGATTTTACAACAATATATTGCTATTTATCAAGGAATTTAACGCATAATCAGAATGTACATAATTTGGAATATAAAATTGCAGAAACACTCTGGCGCAGGAGCAAAGATTTTAAAAATTTGTATTCTGATTTACTAAATTTAATAAATTGAATATTTTAAAACGGTATTAAAACGGCATTAAAATTCAATTTGAATTTTGCTTATCATTCGGACACAAACACTTTAAATTTACTGTATTCTAATCGATTAATATTCATAATGAAAGGAGCACAATATGATTGAAAAAGATTACAAGCTGTATGGAACAAAAATTTTGAATTTAAAGCCAATCACTTGATGAAAACACAAGCTTCTGCATGTCTTTTTTCTATTACCATCCACTACTCACACTGTTTCCCAGACTTATATTTTAAGACTGATTAAAGAGGTGGGATATGAGCCTTCATTTTCATGACTAAGAAGTCATGGCTGCAGATATCAATTGCGAGCTCAAGAAATTAGAACAAAAGATATTTCTCGAT
>CAYLHN010000223.1:0-1828 GCA_964383455.1 uncultured Muribaculaceae bacterium
ATCATTTCTGTAATCAACTGATGCGGCCCAAAGTCTTAGAATATCGGCACCATAGTTTTTAATAATATCATCCGGTCTGATGTAGTTTCCTAATGACTTAGACATTTTTCTTCCGTCTTCACCAAATACAAATCCGTGAGTAAGAACTTGTTTGTATGGCGCAATACCCTGAGTTGCAACGGATGTTAATAATGAAGATTGGAACCAGCCTCTGTGTTGGTCTGAACCTTCTAAATACATATCAACAGGAATGTGATTTAATTCATCTGCTCTTTTTTCAACAACAGCTCTCCAAGATACACCTGAATCAAACCAAACGTCCATAATGTCATTTTCTTTTTTGAAATGATTTTTACCGCATTTCGGACATACAAAGTTTTCGGGTAAAAGTTCTTTTTCACTGTATTTAACCCACGCATCAGAACTTTCTTTTTCAAACATTTTTGCGACATGTTCTATTGTTTCGTCTGTAACAATAACTTCACCGCAGTCTTCGCAGTAGAATACAGGAATTGGAACACCCCACGCACGTTGACGCGAAATACACCAGTCTGTACGGCTTTCAACCATATTTGAAATTCTTGCTTCACCTGAAGATGGAATGAATTTAACTTTTTTAATTTCTTCTAAAGCTTCTTTTTTAAATTTATCAACTTTTACAAACCATTGAGGAGTTGCTCTGTAAATTACAGGTTTTTTACATCTCCAGCAATGCGGATAACTGTGCTGCAAATCGCTTGCAGCTAGTAAAGCGCCGCAATCTTTTAATTTGTCAATTACTATAGAATTTCCTTTATAATAAGGAATACCCGCCAAATCACCGGCGTCTTCTGTCCAAACACCTTTTGAATCCAATGGTGAATAAACATCTATTTTATATTTACAGCAAACTTCATAGTCTTCCAAACCATGTCCCGGTGCTGTGTGAACAGAGCCGGTACCTGCGTCCAATGTAACATGTTCACCGCAAATAACTGTAGAATTTCGGTCATAAAGCGGATGTTTTGTGTTCAATAATTCTAAATCTTCACCTTTGCAAGTTCCGATTACGGTAATATCTTCTTCTTTCCAATCAACACCGTTTAAGAAATTACCGAGCAGTCCTGTTGCCGCATAATAAACGTCTCCGTTATATTTAAAGAATGAGTATTCAAATCTTGGATGAACACTTATAGCAAGGTTTGATGGAATTGTCCAAGGAGTTGTTGTAAAAATTATTGAATAAATGTTGTTTTCGTTTTTTAAAAAATCAAATTTTTCTTTTAATTTATTTGTACTTTCTTCATCAAACTTAAATCTTACATAAATTGAAGTTGAAGTGTGATCAGCGTATTCAACTTCTGCTTCCGCAAGTGCAGTTTCACATGATGCACACCAGTATACAGGTTTTAATCCTTTTTCAATATAACCTTTTTTATACATTTCGCCAAACACTCTGACTTGTTCAGCTTCATATTCGGAATTAATAGTTAAATAAGGATTTTCCCAGTTGCCAAGAACACCTAATCTTTTAAATTCACTTTCCTGACCTTTAAGACTTGTGTGTGCAAATTCTCTGCATTTTGCTCTTAATTCAGCAGGAGTAACAGCATTTCTGCCGCCTTCAATATTTTTTACGACTTTATTTTCAATAGGCAATCCGTGTCCGTCATATCCCGGAACATAAGGAGCATAGTAGCCTCTTTGGGTTTTATACTTAATCAATATATCTTTTAAAATTTTATTTAAAGCAGTTCCAACGTGAATTTTTTCAGAACTCAAATATGGGGGACCGTCATGAAGAATAAAACTGTTTGTTTTATCTTTATTTTCTGTCATTTTTTTGTAA
>CAYLHN010000224.1:0-1743 GCA_964383455.1 uncultured Muribaculaceae bacterium
AATCACAAGAAATAGCAAATATAAAAATCAGATTGGCAGACGAATCTGAACAATTAGCAATGAATTACACAAAAGCTTTAAACAGACAAAAATATACATATACAACATACCGTGACAAAGCTCACAACGGAGAAGCATATAAAGTTGATTTAACTCCTAAAAATTTGAACGATTATGGTTTTAAACTAGTCGATAGAAACGGAAATCCATATAGCGGCACTACACAAATAACATCTATGCAGATGTATGATATGATTGAATCAGGTGAATTCATGCTTCAACAATTTGTTAAAACAGATGAAATTCCGGAAGGATTTACAAAAACAACTTGGAAAGATCCATCAGATAACACTACATATAGCGGTTATTACAAAAACATAACAGCATCTGAAAACTATAATTTAAATCCGGAAACAGATTCTACAGAATTTGCAAAAGCAGAAGCAGAATACAATGCAGCAAATATGAAGATTAACAACAAAGAAAAATTGTTAGATAACGAAATGAAAAAATTAGATACAGAACACAATGCATTAAGCACAGAAATGGATTCATTGAAAAACTTAATCGGCAAAAATATTGAAAAATCATTCAACTTGTTCAGCTAATGAGTAAATAATGAACGTTGACTTGTGAACGGCTAATAATCAAAAATGATACTATTTAATAATATAAGAGGCAAGATTTATTTAAATCTTGCCTCTTATTTCTAATATTTTAAATCATCAAATTTTACATAAACAGGTGTATCAAGTTTAAATAACATTTTATTTCCTGCTTTTGCTTTGTAGTTCAAGCCTTTTGACATAGAGCTGATTAATAATCCAAATCCTCTGCAAGTTCTTGGTACAACAACTAAACCTACTACCGTTACTGATTCAATTGCAACTGTTGCAATACCTATTAAAGAAAAAGCTAAAGCTCCGACGCCTGCAGGAACTGCTCTTATTACGTTTAATATTTGCGGAGCTTTTAAATCACTGCCTTTTTTAGGTTCTATTCTGGCAGCGTAGGTTTGTCCGTTAGGCATCAAGATTTTATCAATAATTATGTAACCTCTAGCTCTTTTATATAGAGGCGAACTTTTTTTGATTTTTTTGAAATAACCTGAAAATCTGGTGTCTTCAGGTAAATACATTCCGTTAGAAGCTTTTACGGGATTTACTAATCGGAAAAATATTTCGTCTTTTTCTTTTGTTTCGTTTATATCTATATCAGATTCCAGTTCAAGTTTGAAAGTGCTTTTAGGTATAAGATAAATTTTATCTTCTTCAATACCTGTTGTAAGCGGAGTTGAGTCATCGTTTTGGTAATTGTATTGGTATGTTTCTTGTGCAAGAGCAGGAGTAACATAGAAAAATACAAAAATTAAAACTAAAAATGTTGAAATAGTCTTTTTCATAAAAATCCTTTCTTTATAATCTTAAAACCCGATTTTATTGGGTCTTGTTCTGTCCATAAGTAAATTTAAAGCGTCATAAATTTGTTTCATATCATTTTGATTTGCTTTACAATGTTGAATAAAGTACTGTTCTAACTCATTTAACCTTTTCATAATATCTTTATTTTCAATAGCCCATTGTCTCATTCTGACAAAAGTATCCATGATTTGAATATTTGTTTGGATTGCTTTTTTGGAATGTAATACAGAAGATAACATAGCAACACCCTGCTCTGTAAAGACATATGGAGGATATTTTCTTATATCATTTTTAAAGGTCGCAAATTGCGACTTTAAATTTT
>CAYLHN010000225.1:0-1725 GCA_964383455.1 uncultured Muribaculaceae bacterium
AGATAACGCAAATTTCGGGACTGCAGTTCATAAAGCACTTGAAAACGCAGAAAGACTAAAGTTAAGCGAAGAAAAAAAATATCCTTCACTTGATGAAATTTTAAAAGATTTTAATTATCTTATGGAACATTCAAGATTTTCTAACGAATCAGTCAGAGAAAAATATACGGCTAACGGTCAAAAAATGATTGAAGATTATTATCCTCACCTTACAGAAAATAATAATTTATATGCCGTTGAAGAAAAACTTGATGATGTTTATATTGATAATTATAAACTATCAGGAAAAATTGACAGGATTGAAATGAACAAAGACGGAACTTTTTCGTTATATGATTATAAGACCGGACGTCCCGTATCATCAAATCAGGTTGATATAGGACAAAACGAAGAAGGCTATTACAGACAGCTTTGTTTTTATAAATATGCTTTTGAAAAAAAGAGCGGAAAACATGTTTCTGATGTTTGTCTTGTGTATTTAAGAGACACATCAAAAAATATAAGAAAAATCTTAAACGAAAATGATACTGAATACATTAAAAAATTAATCTTAGAAACCTATAAAGATATTGAAAACTTTAAATTTGACCCGATTGATTACACGGAAGACAAATGCTCGAAATGCGCATACAAAAAAATCTGTAAACTGGACATAATATAAGGAATTAAAATGAATAAAACAATTTTACCAATTTGGATGATTTTATTTTCTCTTGTTGCATACAGTGCAACATATACCATAAAAGATAACGGAAAAGTGTATTCACCAAGCGGTAATCAGGTTAAAACTCAAACAACAAATTACTATAATACGTACACTCCGAACAATTACGTAAACACTCAAGCCGTTCATAAAGGAACGGCTGATGCCATAGAAATTGTAATGGATTACTCGCGCAGTATGGCAGATTGGATTGATGTTGCAAAACTCACCATGACATCTGTTGTATCTCAAATTTCACCTCAAACTCTTGTCGGGTTCAGAGTTTTTGGACATTATTCATCACATGGCGCAACAAGTGAGGTTCAAAGCGTTGTGACGACAAAAAATAAAGACGGGAAAACTGTTTATAAAGCACTTACGGGAAAACACCTTTCTCAATCCGGTGCTTGCTCTGCAACTCAGCAGGTAACACCTGTTTCTCCCGCCAATGCATCAAGTTTAATTGCAGGCATGAATTCTGTGGATATAGGCTGTGCAACTCCAATGGTTTTGGGATTACAGAAGGCAGCTTACGGCGATTTTTCTTCTCTTCCGACATCAAACAAAAAGAAAATTATTCTAATTACGGACGGCGGAGAAAATTGCGGAGGAGATCCATGTTATTTTGCAAAAACATTAGCTCAGCAAAGACCGGACATCTCAATAGATGTCATATTGGTTTCCTCTAATTCAAAAAGACTTGAATGTATTACCAGAGCAACGAACGGAAATTTCTACACAACAAGAAACCTGAACGAATTTTCAAACACTCTTGTAAAATCAATGACAACAGATGTCATCGAAACACAAAGCACACCTCAAGGTCAGGGGTACGAATTCATACAAGATTAATTTCTAGTGAAATTTTGCATTTCTTTGGGCTTCAATTTGACCTTCTGTCGGAACATAGAAATTTAAAACTGTATCGTCAACTGTTATTTCGTTGCCGTCTTGAGAAACTATAGCACCGTTTTGAACTTTATATGTTACACCGTCATCAATAAATTTACCGTATTTTTCAC
>CAYLHN010000226.1:0-1713 GCA_964383455.1 uncultured Muribaculaceae bacterium
CACAGTTATACCTTATGTTATTTTATATCGGCATATAAAGCACGAAACTTTAGTGTAAAATTATCAAATTATAACCTGTATTGCATATTTTCAGGTTATAAGTAAATTTCAGGTTTATAAATATAACTTTACAAATTTTAACAATTATAACATTTAAAGCTTTTGGAATAAATAATTGTAATCAGTTTTTAACTTTGGTTTTCTTAATATATTTGCAAGCTTTTTACTTATATGATAATTTTAAATATAAGAAAGCAGGAAAATGTTAAGCAAATATTTTGAAGCAAAGGTAAAAACTCAAAAATTCGATGATGATTTGCTCTGGTCAATGGGCGAAATCAAGCATAAAAAAGTAATTCTTTTTGGTGCAGGAGAAGAGTTTTTAGAGTTAAATAAAAAATATGATTTTAAAAATACTTTGAATATTATCGGAATTACAGACCCGCATTTTGGCTGCTGTACTTGTCATGATTGCACATGTCATGAAAATTTTGAAGGAATAAAAACAATAATTCCTGACAAAATTTCAGAAGAGGATTTTGATGTTATATTAATTACAAATGAAAATCCTAAACCTATTTTAAATTATTTATTCAATGATTTAAAAATTGAAAATAAAGATATAAGAACTGTTTTCAATGAAGAAATTCCTGATGAAAGAGAAAATTGGAATTATCTGTGCGAATATCATTTTGATAAAACTCTTCCAAAAACTATAAAAGAACTAAAAGGAATGTCGGTTATTTTATATGGAGACATCAACTTAATTGATTTAGTAAAAAGAAATTTTGATATTTCGCATATAAATATCATTGGCATTTCAGGAAATAAGTTTTTAGAAAATTCGGAATATAATGAATTTTTCGGATACAAAGTATATAATCTTGAAGAATTGAAACAAGCAAATGCTGATTATTTACTTGTAGCAGCTCAAGATTACGTTGAAATAATTGAGGATTTGTATTACAACAAGTTAAAAAATTCAAAAATGAAATTCAAACCGCTTGTTAAAAAATCTTTCTTCACTCTGTTTAAAGAAATTTTTACAAATTAAAAACTCATTACACTTAATATATCTTTTATATCAGAAGAAGTTTTCTTAACTTCTGTTCCTGAATATTTTATTGCACTGTCAGGATCTTTCAAACCGTTACCTGTCAAAATACAAACACACTTAGCGCCTGTTCTGATAGTATGACGGCATTTTATTAAACCTGCAACAGATGCCGCACTTGCCGGCTCTGCAAGTATTCCCTCGCAGTTTGCAATTAATTTGTAGGCTTCAATAATTTCATCATCATTAACAGATGATATTGTACCTTTACTTTCATCACGAGCCTGTTCTGCTTTTGTCCAGCTTGCAGGGTTACCTATTCTGATAGCTGTTGCAATTGTTTCAGGATTCATAATTCTTTCACCTCTGACAATTGCGGCAGCACCTTCTGCCTCAAAGCCCATCATTTTAGGAAGTTTATCAATTTTTCCGATTTCTTTATATTCTTTATAGCCTTTCCAGTACGCAGTTATATTTCCTGCATTTCCAACAGGAATAAAATGGTAATCCGGCGCTTGTCCAAGAGAGTCACAAATTTCGAACGCACCTGTTTTTTGTCCTTCAATTCTAAAAGGATTAACAGAATTTACCATTGTAATAGGATAATATTCTGAAATTTTTCTTACAACCTCTAATGCTTGGTCAAAATTACCTTGTAT
>CAYLHN010000227.1:0-1700 GCA_964383455.1 uncultured Muribaculaceae bacterium
CAAAAACTTATGATGGAATTATTACACTATTAAAAAATTTAAAACGAAAAGGATTTAAAATAGCTGTTTTATCAAATAAATTTGATAAAGCTGTAAAAAAATTATGTGCAGATTATTTTTGGGGGTTAATCGATATAGCTGTAGGAGAAAGTAGTGAAACAAAACAAAAACCATTTCCGGATGGTGTTTTTAAAGTTATAGAATATTTAAATTCAGATATTAAAAGAGCTGTTTTAATTGGAGATTCTGAAGTAGATATAGAAACAGCAAAAAATGCCGGAATATATTCTATTGGTGTTTTATGGGGTTTTCGTTCTGAGCAAGTTTTGATTGACGCTGGTGCTGATGAACTAGTGGATTCCCCTGAAAGATTAGAGTATATATTATAAAAAGGACTTGCATTTTATAATGTAAGTCCTTTTTATATTTTTATTTTATTTTATTTTATTTTTTTTCAGTTTTTGCTGTTTCTGTTTTTGGCTTATCTTGTGTAATAGTATTACTTTTAGCTATTTCTTTTTCTATTTTTTGTTTTGCTTGTGCTGATTCTTCTGGAGTATATATTCTTGCTCTCAATGTAGTTACTGTAGCTCCATCTTGACTATATCTCATATTAATTTCATATTTATCATTGTATAAAAGCATACTTTCCCAGCTAGTATCAGCGAAATGATATCCTTTTGTGCATAATAAATCAAAATAATCTTTAAATAACTTTTCATCAACATTAGCTATATAAGCAACAAAAGCGTTATCAGTATTGATAACTTCTAATAAATCTCCACCTTTAAAAGCTGGGATTTTAGAACCTAAACCAGTTGTAAACCATTTATGTGGTGTTGCTGATTTTGGATAACTTCCTTGCTGCTGAAAATTAGGATTTATTTTTACAAATTTAGGGCTTGCAGAATCTTTAATACCTTCACGAGATTGAGTTGGAAGTGTTGTGGTAACAATATAATCTACCTTTTCTACTTGTTGAACAGGTTTTACTTCTTGAGCTTTTTTATTTGTTTTAGATGAGTTACATCCTGTCATCATACTAATAGTAAAAATAAATGCTATAGTTAATAATAATGATTTTTTTAACATAACTTCTCCTTTACGTTTATGATTATATTAAATTAGTAACACAAATTATATAAAAATTCAAGCAAAAATGTTTTTATATTATACTATTGCTAAAAGGATTTTAATATTATGAAAAAGAATATTTGTGTATATTGTTCATCAAGTGATTATCTTGATATAAAATTTTATAACGTTGCCTATGAAATAGGTAAAAAAATAGCAGAAAATGGTTATAGTCTTATTTATGGGGGCTCTAACTGAGGTTGTATGGTAAAATTTGATCATGGGGTACTGGATTATGGTGGCTCTGTTACCGGAATCATTCCGAAAACAATTATTGAAAAAGGTGTTTCAAGTCCTCAAAATGCAAAAATTATTATATCTAATGATATGAATGACAGAAAACAAATGATGGAAGAAAAAGCTGATATTTTCCTTGCTTTACCAGGTAGTTTCGGAACATTAGATGAAATTATGCAAGTGATTGTTACTAAACAACTTTCTTATCATAAGAAAGCTATAATATTTTTTGATATTGACAATTATTATAAACCTTTATTTAATATGTTTGAAAATTTTTATCAATATGGATTTGCCAGATAATATAAAAGAGAACTTAATATTATTAC
>CAYLHN010000228.1:0-1664 GCA_964383455.1 uncultured Muribaculaceae bacterium
TTATGGACTCGGAAAATCCGAAACAATAAAATGGTGGACATTTAAAAATGATTGCGTATATGTTAGGGCAACAAAAGGAATGTCTGTCAGGTGGTTACTTTCTGAAATAGCAGAGGAACTCGGAGAAGAACCTTATTGGCATTCGCAGGAAACATTTAATATGATTGAAAATAAATTAAGGCAAAACCCGAAAACCATAATTATTGATGAGGTTGATTATTTAATAAACAACCATGTAATTGAGATTTTAAGGGATTTGCACGATAGAACGGGATGCCCTATGGTACTTGTCGGGATGGCAAATATAGATAAGAAATTATCCAAATATCCACACCTGAAAGACAGGATTTATAAAGCATATAAATTTGAAAGTTATGACTCGCAGGACATAAAACAGATTATATCTGAATTATCCGAAATTCCGATTACCTCTGACGGACTTGAATATCTTACAACACGGCATAACCAATTCCGGCAGATAGTAAAACTAATTAACAAAATCGAAAAACTTGCTAATACAAACGGTATTACAGAATTAGATGAAAATGTTTTAAGGAGTATTTTGAATGAAAAAACGAATATTGCAACTTTGCAGACGACTAAACAAATTTACGCTTGATGAAATAGCGACTATTTCTGAAATTTCAACGGATAATTTGTTGTCGATTTTGGATGAGTTGATTAGCGAGAATAAATTATCTCTTGAAGATAATGTTTATTCATACCTCAAAAAACAAAAAAATTCTGATAAATATTCTATTTTTAAATATTACCCAAAGGCGATAATTGATGTGATTTTAAAGTGTTTTTGCGAATCAATTATTACTACCAAAGTTTCGCATATTTTATCTATCGGCGAACCGCAGGTACAAAAAATTTATACAATATTTCGTACTTTAATTTATGATAAGCAGAAAAAGTTGTTGGATAATTATTATTCAAACAATCCTCAAAACGCACG
The DNA here is from genome assembly GCA_964383455.1 of uncultured Muribaculaceae bacterium. Taxonomy (GTDB): domain Bacteria; phylum Cyanobacteriota; class Vampirovibrionia; order Gastranaerophilales; family Gastranaerophilaceae; genus UBA6984. The sequence goes on from CAYLHN010000228.1 coordinate 962, forward strand.
TCACAGAAAGTTTTTTAATAAAGAAGTTTATTTGTATTTTTATAATAATCAAATTTTTATCTCTAAAAATTTATTAAAAAACAAAAATGATAAACCGTTAACGCAACATGAAAAGGCAGACTTTACAACAATATATTGCTATTTATCAAGGAATCTTACACATAATCAGAATGTGCATAATTTGGAATATAAGATTGCAGAAATAATCTGGCGCAGGAGCAAAGATTTTAAAAGTTTGTATTCTGATTTACTAAATTTAATAAATTGAATATTTTAAAACGGCATTAAAACGCCTTTAAAATTCAATTTGAATATTGCTTATCATTCAGACACAAATACTTGAGATTTACCTAGATGCAATCGATTAATGTCAGTGACTGAAAGGAGCATATTATGGTTGAAAAAGATTATAAATTATACGGAACAAAGATTTTGAATTTAAAAACACAAGAAATCGGCTTATTAATTTGTTTATGGGAGAACAAGTTTGCTGATAAAACAGTAGACTGTCTTGGATTTCTTCCACGCTCGCATAGTTTCGCTTTTATGCCTTTCGGCATAGTCAGCTCAATCTGCTCGCTATCCGGTCGTTGCCGTACAGAAATCCGCTTTGCTACCTGTGTAGATAAGAACGGTAAACGATACAACATTGAACTTGATAATATAAGAGGATTTGAAGATGATTTTTACAAAGCGAACAGTT
>CAYLHN010000229.1:0-1629 GCA_964383455.1 uncultured Muribaculaceae bacterium
AGGTAATCACACGGTAATCGTAAAATTTGATGACGATGGTCTTATCGTAAGTAAAACAACTAAACTAAATAATGATGCTAACGGTGATTACACGACAACTGTTTCATATAAAACTGACGGCTATGTCGTTACAACTGAAAAATCACTTACCGATAAAGGTAAGAAAAAACGTGGAGAAGAAGCTATTTCCGCAAGTTACTGGGATGCATATGCTAATATGGCATTCAAATAATCCGAATAAATTAAATATAATGCAGAAATTTATAATTAAACAAAAACAAAGATGTTTTCCATCTTTGTTTTTTGTTTTTATTATTTAATTTGAAAATTTGTGCGGATAAAAATAAATTTAAAATTACTGAATTCAACAAGCAAGTGGAACGTTACTACCTAAAAGTGCTTCTGCAGGAGTCATGAATCCTAACACTTTCATAGGTCTAGAGTTAATCCAATCTTGCACAAATTTAATTTCTCTATCTGTAATTATATCAAAATTAGTTTTTTTAGGAAAGAATCTTCTAATAAGTCCATTAATATTTTCAACAGTTCCTTTTTCCCAGCTGTGATATGGCTTGCAAAAATACGATTTTGTATTTAAAGTTTTATTAACAATTTCGTGTCTTGAAAATTCACAACCGTTATCATATGTGATAGAATGTATATGAGAACTTGGATATTCGCTTAGTGCGGATATTAAACAGAGGCTGGCTTGAGAACTTGTTTTTCGAGTCAGTTTTCTAATTTTAGTATAACGAGTTTTCCTATCTACCATAACAAGTAATGCAGAATGCGAGCCTTTGCAAGAAACAATGCAATCAGCTTCAATATGTCCAAATTCACTTCTTTTATTTGCATTTTCCTCTCTAAAATCTATGTCAACTCTATTAGGTATATGGTTTTTCTTTTTTCTTCTGTATTGCCACCACTTAAACCTTGCTTTATGCTTTCTGGGTAGATATTCAACCAATTGTCTTTTACCATCGTAAATGTATTGGTATATAGCTTCATGACTGATGCTAATACCAAATTTTTTCAATCTTCCGGCAATAGTTTCAGGCGACCAATTTCTTTTTAATCTTTTAACTACATATTCCTCAATGAAAGAGTTTTTAAGTCTTTTTCTTTTATGAGTATTTTTCCATTTTTGCAAATATTTTTTTTGTGAAGATTCACCTAAATAAGTTCCACGATAGAAAACTGATGTATCTCTATTTATTTCTCGCCAGATTGTAGACTTAGAGCGATTTAATCTTCTCGCAATTTCGCTTATTGTTATTTGTTTTGCGTGCAAAACAGATAACAATTCTCTTTCTTGACTATTTAAATGAGTATAATTTCTTGTCATGAAACACCTTCTTTCTTTTTTACATTTTATTCTTTTATTTTCTTTTTGTGTTCCACTTACTTATTGAACTTTCAACCAAGTGAATAGTAAAGAAATGTAAATATCAATTCATTCATGGTGTGCATGAAGTTTACGGTTTTAAATAAATTATTTTTAAAACCATGGTTTACATGATTTACATGGTGTGTTATAATATATTATAATAAAAATGCTGGCATGATAACATGAGAATTCATGTCTGACATGGTGTTTACGAATTTAGTAAAGAAAGGACAAAAATTTAT
>CAYLHN010000230.1:0-1597 GCA_964383455.1 uncultured Muribaculaceae bacterium
ATGCCAAAATATTTATTGGTGACGCCTGCAAGTTTTATATAAAATTCCAGTATTACGCTGTTTATTCCTTGTTCTATTAACACCCTTTTAACATAAATATTTTCTTCACTTTTAATTTCTTTAATTATGCTTTTAATTTGTTTTTTAGAATAAGGAATTTGTTTTTTAATAACTGCATCAATCTGTTTTTTGTATTGTAAATCTCTAGATATTGCCCTGCAATTTGTAATAATAAAAACAAAAACAAAAAATAATAAATTGATTTTTTTCATACCTTAACTATATCATTTTTAAAAAAATAACACAATATCCAAATACCCGTCACAATGACGGGTATTCCTTTACATAACCAATTAAATAAAGAAAGGAAAAATTATGAGCTACACAAAAACAAAAATCTACAACATGGCGCTTAAAAACTTGGGCGTTACAGTTGGAATTCAAAGTGCCTCTCAAACGGACAGAAACACGATTGTTTTAAACGAATTTTACGATACGGCAAGAGATAAAACTCTGTCTGATTACGATTGGAGCTTTGCAAGCACCTACAGAACTTTATCTTTAACGGGTGATAATTCTCTTAACCCAAAATATGCTTTAGAATACGATTATCCAAACACTTGCGCATCAATCAGAGAAATTGTGTCCCCTGACGGACAAAAAATTGAATTTGAAGTAGCCTCAAAAGATGACGGACAAAAAATTATTTATACAAATCAATCAAACGCACTTATCAGATACACAAGACTTGTGAGTGAAGAGACTTATTTTACGCCGGAATTTGCAATGGCACTTTCCTGGTATCTGGCATTTTTATCAGCAAAGGCAATAACCGGCGCAAGAGTGAATGCAAATGATTGTCTAAAATTATACAAACAAATGCTTAATGAAGCGCGTGCTGCAGATGCAAATGAAGGTTACACAAAAGAAGAATTCAGCTGCGATTGGCTGGATGCAAGAGGATAAGATATGACAAGATTAACACAAAAATCATTTACGGGCGGAGAATTATCCCCCTCATTATATGCAAGATCAGATCTTGCAAAATATTCAAACGGGCTTAAAACCTTAAAAAACGGATTTGTAAGAGCGGAAGGATGTGTTTCAAATCGTTCCGGGCTTGAATTTATTTGCGAAGTTAAAAACAGCTCGGATAAGACAAGAATAATCCCTTTTTCTTTTAATACAGAACAAACTTATATAATCGAACTCGGGGACGGTTATGCAAGATACATAAAAGACGGCGGGCAAATTGTTTATCCTGAAGGTGACCAATGTGAAGGACAACCGGTTGAAACTCAAACTCCGTATTCAAAAGACGATATATTTATGATTAAGTACGGCCAGAATGCCGATGTTTTGACGCTTTGCCACAAAGATTACGTTCCAAAAGAATTGTCAAGGATGAGCCATTATAATTGGACTCTTAACAGTGTTGTGTCTTCTTCTCAAATTGATGCACCAACAAACCTTGGCGCAACCTGGACAGGCTCCACATCTTCAAATACAACAACTTATAGTTATGTTGTAACTGCAGTTAAAAAAGATAGTTATGAAGAATCCGAAAGATCAACGGTTGTAACGGTTGTCGGTCATC
>CAYLHN010000231.1:0-1554 GCA_964383455.1 uncultured Muribaculaceae bacterium
AAGGTAAAATTTCTGTTTTATTCGGACTTGTATGACCTATAACTACAAGAATTATCGCCAATCCTTTTATAATATCAATAAATTCTATTCTTGCTTTTGTATTATACATATTATGGATTATTCTACCATAAATATATAAACAGAATTTATAAACTTCCGACTAAAATGTCAGCACAAGGCAGACAAGTTCACACGACTCACTTCGTATCGTCGGTTCATTTTGTCAAACTCGCATTCTTGAGAGTTATTTCGGACATTGAGAAAGCAAGGGTTTAGCCATTTCCCCTAATATATCAGTAATTGAGGTAATTTTATAAGATTGACATAAATGTCAAAAATGTCCGGTTTCAATTCCAAAAATGTCCGGAAACAATTCCTTAAAATTTTAAAATCTTGCCTTAAATTCAAATATAATAAAGGAAATCATTATGGACACAAATCGGACAAATCTCAAAGTAAAATTACAGAATTCTAACTCGGAACAAGGATGGAAGTAATACGGTATTATCTTTTCGTATACCAAGCGCCACGAGTTTTGCCGTGTTTTGTTAGGTAATTATTCTCAACCAAACTTGATAAATGCTTCTTGATTGTATTTATATTAGTCCCTGTTAATTCAGACAATTCAGAAATCGTTGCTCTGTCTTTTGTTTCAAAAACTTCCATAATTTTTGCTGAAATCTCCGGCAAATCCAAATTTGTCTGAACAGAGGTATTTGCGTGTTCAATTTTATATTCAAGTCTGATTTTCTGCTTTTGCAAAGTTTTTAGAAAAAACATCAGCCAAGGTTCATAATCAGGATCTTTTAAACCGTTTAAAGTGGTCTGAGTCTGTCTTAAAGCTCTGTAATAACCTTCTTTGTTGTCCTCAATTATAGATTCTGTTGAACTGTAAGGAACATAAACGTAACCAGATTTTAACAGTAAAAGGTTTGTTAATGCTCTTGACAGTCTGCCATTCCCATCCTGGAACGGATGTATTGCAAGAAAATTAACAACAAAAATTCCGATAACAATAAGCGGATGATAAAATCTGTCAGATAAATTTTTGTTAGTCCATTCTACAAGTTCCTGCATTTTTAATGGTGTTTCAAAAGGAGTAGCTGTATCAAAAACAACACCAAGTTCTTTACCGTCACTGTCAAAAGCGGAAACAGCATTAGAAACTTTTTTATATTCGCCTTTATGTTTTTCATCTTTTGAAGAATATTCAAGTAAAATCTTATGCAACTGTTTTATATAATTTTCTGATAGTGGAATAACCTCCCAGTCTTCAAAAATTGTATCAGCAAGTTTTGCATATCCGGCAACCTCTTCTTCGTCACGATTTGCAAAGGATTGTTTTTTTATTCGGGATAATAATTCTTCAACTTGCTTATCAGAAAGCTTATTCCCTTCAATACGATTTGAAGAACCAACACTTTCAATAGTTGCAACTTTTTTCAATGCTCTCAATTTTTCAGGAGCCATCTTGCCTAACAGCTTCCAAGAACCTTTGAATTCATCAATCTCAGAGATTATAGAAAGCATTTGATTATTAATTTTAATATCAAT
>CAYLHN010000232.1:0-1541 GCA_964383455.1 uncultured Muribaculaceae bacterium
CGGTACCCTCATCTGTAAGGCTCGTAAACTCGCCAACATCTGATTTGTCTCAAACAATACTTAATTGTTTTGCTCGGCAGAGTCATCCCGAACACGGTCGTAAAGACTCATTTCAGTGAAAATACAACTGGCTTGCTTGAAAATCTAAAATTAATCATTTTGATTTTCTACGCAATCTGCGCATACTTCATTTGTACAGCTCATACTTCGCTTACAACTGAAGTATTGGCGGGCCACCGCCTGGGGAGATAACCCAATGCCAGCATCTATTTTTCAAGCCTCTTACGAAAAATCGTAAGAGGCTTTTTAAATGAGCTGGTCTTACTCACTCGCGTTTAACGGCAATTCCAAATTGCGTAGCGTGCATTTTAATGCACGAAATATGCTTATTTACAAGAGTGATTTTCTACAAAATCTAATTCATCGGGGCATTTTAAATAATCAAGATTTCCAAATTTTATAACCCATATAGTTTCATAGTTCCATGGGCCACCTAAATCTTCATCATTTGCTTTTGAGTAATATTCACAATCAGGGGTAATTTCAGCAAATTCTTCATTTTTATTCCAATGGCTGAAATCGAATGTAAAATTATCTTTTCCTATTTGATTTTTGCCTTTATTGGGTCCATCGATATCAACTCTAATTTTGGAGTCACCATTAAAACCAATTGATGTACCATCAGCTAATAATACCATATATGTATAATCTGATAAATTTTCAAAATAATCATTTGTACCTTCTGGGTACTTGCTTCCATCGATACTTAATAATGGCGAATGTGAAAAACAACCTTCGCCATTCATACCGCAATTTTTTGAAACTTTCATAAATTCTGACAATCGTCTTCCAAATATTTCTGCATAAGCAACTCGATTAGAGTTTGCTTCATTTTTAAACCAACCGTCTGCAGGGCCATAAATAACTTGTGCTCTGTCTGCAGCATCAGTTAGTGCCGCATATATTTTTTTTACTCTAGTTACAGTTTCTTTATCGCCTGTTGCATGGTTTAGGTTTGGTAACGTCAGCGCGGCTACGACGCCGATTATACCTATTACAATCAGTGTTTCTGCCAATGTAAATGCAATTTTTTTCATGTTCATTCTCCTTTTGTATTTAAAAATATATTAACATATCTAATACTAAAAGTAAATACTATATGTAATTAATTATTTAATATATATAAAATGTTACGCTTTGCATACAATAGACACATGGAAAAATTTAAACCGATAAAACCCGAAAAAACAATAATTAGTATCAGGCTTGATAACGAAGTCTTGAAAGATATTGACAATATTTCTCAAAAAACAGATATTAGTCGTAATGAACTTATTGTTCAATGTATCAATTTTGCATTAAAAAATTTTAAAGAATAATTACAATAAATACTTAAAATACTATTGCCTAAGCATAGTGGTGCAAAAAATTGCACCTTACAATTGTTTGTCATTGCGAGTGAAACGAAGCAATCCATTACAAAAGTCTCTAAGGCACTGAGGCACTAAGTTACTAAGTTTTTCTGTGAATAGTGAATTGTG
>CAYLHN010000233.1:0-1525 GCA_964383455.1 uncultured Muribaculaceae bacterium
CAGGCATGAAAAGCTGTGAGTCCTTAAAGATTTCAAAAAATTCCCTCTGGCTTTCAGGAGTGATTTCCCTTTTCATTATCTCTTCCAGTGCAGAATTGTCAATTTCAGTTTCCTTTTTTAAATTTAAATCATCTGCTGTCATTTCATCACCTTAAATAACAAACAAGATACGGTATATTTTAAATCATGTTTTTTCCAAGATATTCCAAATAGAAATATTTGAAAAATCAAATCCTATTAAATATTATTTTAAATAGAAGTAATATAACTTGTGTTTAAATAGCATTTTAAACTGTAAAAAAATAAAGATTTGATGGTCCATGTCCTCCGCAATATAATTCTGAATTTGCTGTGTCCCTTCCCATCAAAATTTTTATATATACATATTGTTAAAATATTATTATAAAATGGACAATATATGTATAAATAAAGTTTTCAAGTTGTCTTATTTTTACAAATCATGTGGATTATATCAAAAGACAATATATTATTGTCTATGAATCTTTAAAATCCACTGATAATCTGATTATCAAATTCTATTTTAATCAAGGAGGTTTTAAATGGTCAAGTATTGTCAACATTGTGGTCACGAATTAGAAGATGATGCCGTTTTTTGCATGAACTGTGGAGTTAAAATTGGCAAAACCGAATCAAATACAAACTCGTCAACTGCTGATACCATAAATGATTCTTTAAATAAGATTAATGATTCTATAGACAGAGTTTCAAATAATTTTTCTGATTCAGTTTCAGACTTATTCGATATCTATAAAATTAATATGATGGATAATGAAGTAGTGATAAAACGTTCTGAAATACATCCAGGTTGTTTATATATACCGCTACTTTTTGTTGGAATAACATTCATTCTGATGATTATTAGTTTTTTAGCACTAGCTATACTTTTCATTATAGCTTTAGCATGGTTAATAATCAGATTCATATCCTATAACAGTACCGATTTAATTTTAACCAACAAAAGAATATTCGGTAAAACAGGACTTATTTCCACCACCCAAATGCAAAGCCCTTTGAATATGATCAACTCTGTCGCTTTTGATAATGGACTGATAGGAAAATTATTGGGATATGGAACTGTACAGATTGTTACTGCATCCACTCGTTATAAATTCAGATACATAAAAGATGGACATACAATATACAGTGACATTTTTAATCAATTGGAAACAAGTCAAAAAGAAAAATTACAGGAGCAAGCTGAAGCTATTGCAGAAGCTATCGCTAAAAATAATTAACGTTTTTATAGGGTTTGTCAATAAATCGTAAATTTTATAATTTTACTTATTTTTTCTATTTATCATTTATTTTTATTTTATTTGTTTTATTCTGAAAAAGGAATATTATATAAGAATTATTTATAAATAAAACGGAGGAACAGACATGACATCAAGCAAACAATACCTGGAATACATACTGGAGAGGCTGTCCTGTCTCGACGACATTTCCCATGGGCAATGATGGGAGAATACATAATATACTACCGCGGAAAAATCATCGGAGGCAT
>CAYLHN010000234.1:0-1045 GCA_964383455.1 uncultured Muribaculaceae bacterium
ATAGTTTTCTGTTGCAACATTTACCGCTTCAGTTGACTGTTCAATAGTGCTTTGCATATCCAGAAGAACTTCCTGTCCGTCATAGAGCATTGCGTCATATTCACCTGTCACCTCATCTTTTTCGGCATTTAGGCTCATAATTTCATTCATTACTTCCATGATTTCAGCATCAGTAGCCCCAACACCAAGCTCATTTTTGGCGATATTCCAATAACAGTCCAGTCTTTCACCTTGTTCGTTTCGTGTTCCCCACTGGGTTACTGTAGCTCTTCCTAAATTTTCATAGGGATTTTTCCCCTCTACACCATTGATTCCCATAACGTCGTGTAACCTTTACCATATATATTGTTTTAGTCATAAATACGGCATTTTCAGGATTTTTATTTAGATGATTTTAATAGGATTTAACAAAAATTTACAAAATTTGATGTTAAATTTTAAACATCAATAAATACAAGATATTAATCACAAAGCATGACGAAAAGTTAAATTATTTCTCAATATCTGCTTTGTCAATAGGAATTAACAATATTAAGTTTGTAAATATTGATTTTACTCGATTACAGCACGAAATCACCCTATGTAAAAGTTTTTTAACAATGTTTATTATTGCTTAAGTAAACTGAAGGAATAAAATTAAAAACATAGAGGAAATACAAAGAAAGAGGTGATGGTTCAGCTCAAAAAGAGGTATTATTGGTTGATTAATTTATTAACGATTACGATAAATAAAAAGGAATGTTTAGTAGGACTTTTAACTAAAAAATAAATTTATATTTTACTCAGATATACTACTAGACTTGGATAATCCGCTCAAAAGGGCGGATTTTTAATTAATAAATTTAAGTAATTATATATAATGTAACAGTAAAGATAACTCAAGTGTCGTCGGGTTGGTAAACCCGACCTACCAAAGAGTGTTGTCGGGTTGGTAAACCCGACCTACTTAACTTGCCAAATGCCTGCACATTACAGGGCGTATCTTAAGAGAGGAAAGATGCTTACACGTATACTCTATGCGATACCGAATCGGAGTTCGGTATGA
>CAYLHN010000234.1:1055-1505 GCA_964383455.1 uncultured Muribaculaceae bacterium
ACTCAAGAGCACATTATTGTTGCAACTGTAGGCTAGTTTACTAAGCCGACAAATAATGTAACATTGTATATAGATTCCTAAATTTAAAACTGAATAAAATTTTTTATAAGTGCAAAAATTTTTATTTAGCATACTTAAAGTTATGTAAACTATGAAAAATAAAAACAAAAAACTTGTTGACGAGCGATTTTGTTTATATTACGTTATAAAGTACGATAATATATCGGAATATTAGGAAATACGACCATCAATTAATTGATAGTTCTGCTCAAAAGATTGTAGAAACTGCGAAAAAGACTGATGCAACAGTATCAGGTCCTATCCCAATGCCTACAAAACGTAGAGTATATTGTGTTCTTCGTTCACCTCACGTTGATAAAAAATCTCGTGAACACTTTGAAATGAGAACTCATAAAAGAATTATCGACATTTATGAACCAACCCAACAAA